>CAZLOF010000109.1:0-10404 GCA_964560745.1 uncultured Thermoflexus sp. | reverse complement strand
CCGACAGTAATATCGCGCAGCGACTCGGTCAGGTCAGCCAAGCGCAAAAAGTGATCATACACATCTCTAAAATACACCCGCTCACGATTGCTAATGACAGGATGATCGTCACGAGCCAATTTATTCATCACCTCGCGTTGCGGGTTAAGAATACGCCGCAAATGCAAAACACTGCGTTTGATGCGAAAAATGCGCTCAGTGGGGCTATGAGTATGCGAGCCAATCACGATCTCATCTTGCAGCGCATCCAATTTCTCGTCGAGCGCATCGACACACGGCATATAGTCGCTGGCAATCGCGTCACTCAGTTCATACAATAGGCGGTCCACCCCCCGGCGGGTATGACGGTCATCTTTGACCGCATTTTGCCAAACCCGCTCTACCGCCTTGCTCGACTCGGTGCGATACGTCACCAAATAATTGCGCCCAATAAAAATATCGATTTCGTGCGTATCGAGCGCCTCTTTATCCAATTCAAAATCAACATCGTGCAACACCACATACAAATAATCGCCCCAGTCATCCACCTTCGGCACATGCGATTAAAGCAGCGCATCATCAAGTGCCAAAGGGTGAAAGGCAAATACTTCACGCAGCAATCGCTCAATCTCTGGCTCGGCGGCGTGGGGTGAATGGGGCGATGATTCGGGGTCGAATAAGTCAACCCAAATCACATTTTCTTTGAGTATAAGCAACTGTGGTAATTGTTCACAGCTTGCAATGCCAATTTTGCCATCGGCGGCACGATGAAGGATACGAATCATTTTAACGTTCACTCAGCGCCCGTTTACGAAAATCGGGAGCGCTATTTTTAATCACCGTCGCCAAGGCCTTATCTTGCATCCGCGATGCCACACGCGGGTCAAATTCATCGAGCGCCACATTGGTGGCGATCATGGTCGGCAAACGATTACGATAGCGATAATCGAGAATCTCAAACATCACCCCATCGGCCCACGCCGAACCAGACTCGGCCCCAAGGTCATCTAAAATCAGCACAGGCGCGGTTTTAAAACTGCGCATCCGCCCGCTATAACTTTCTTGCTCAGTATTTGCCTGCAAATCGAGGGTTTGCTTGAGCGCCGCCAATAAATCGGGCATGGTTAAAAACAACACCGGTGTGCCAACACTGACCAAATGATTCGCCACCGCCGCACACAAATGCGATTTGCCATTGCCGCGATCACCCCAAAAGATCAGCCATTTTTCATGCGGGTCATGGGCAAAATCTTCAGCCGCATCTAAACACGTTGCCAATAAATCATTGGCCTTGCCTTTAAACGTGGTTTTAAAATTAAAAAAAGTTTGGGTGAGGGCCGTGCCTTGACGCGACGAAAACGAATCGAGCGCCCGCACCTGCCATTTTTGCACCACCGCGCAATGGCTGCATGGCACCAATTTGCCTGCACCGTCGAGCAAAAACCGCATATTGCCACAATATTCACACGGGGCTTCGCCATCACGCGGTTGAATGGGCGTATTTGGGTCAGCCAAAGTCGGGTTAGGGGCTGGGCTGGCGTTTGCGTTTGCGCTCTGCCATTTCTGCGCGAAGCGCTCGAGCGCGCTCTTCATCGGCGGCTCGTTCTTCGTCGGTGCTTTCGACCTGAGGTCGGCGGTAGCTGCCGCCTGATTTGCCAGGTCTGCTGCCCGGCTTGCTGCTGCGTGACGCTTGGGAGGCTGTTTTTCGCTTGCCATGTTTGTTCTCTTCGGCTGGGCTATTCTCGTCTATCGGGCGTGTCAACACAGCCTTTATGTAATTCCAGTTTAGCGCATTTGCATTGGCTGCTGTGTCAATTGCCCGTTCCCACGCTGCAACGTCGGTCACAGTTTGGGCCACCTCATTAATCTGACGCGCCACCGATACATCTAGTTTACCCGCTTTATCTACCCGTTGGCGATACAACGCAAATGCGGCCTTAGCCGTCTCATTCACCGGCACTGGGGTGAGCAAATCGGGCGTGGGGTTGCGCACAATGGCCCGCACATACGGCCAGTTTCGTTTGTTTTGTTGAATGGCATATACAAAGGCGGCACGCCATATGTTGATATCACTGGTTTCGCGCAACAAAGCACGCACATCATCGACAATGCTCGACGTGGCGGGCAAGCCAAATGTCGTCTCATACAGTTGGGTAATTTCACGCAATTCAACATCGGGCTGCAAACTGCGCCGCGCCAACGACAATTCGGCATCTTGTTGCTCGGCCAGCATCGGTATCAATGCGTCAACATCCACCCCATCTTTGCTCACCACCCGTCGCATCAATTGCACTGTGCCATTCACCCCGTGCAGCCCTACGGCGGCACGTATTTGGTTAAACTCGCGCCCTGTGGGCAAACGCCCCGAAAGCTCACGGAAAGCGATAAATTCTTCACGCAGCGGCTTGCTTTTGGTCACGATCATCTCATAATACAGGCTTGGGTTACGCGGCAAACGCGCCTTTACTTGGGCCTCACATTGGCGCAGCCCACGTGGGGCAGCGCTGCTATGGCGCGGTGTGCGCAAAGCCGCCCGCACCGCCGAAATAATCTCTTCTTGGGTATACCCACGCGCCAGCCATTCTTCTACCATCGCGTCTTCTTCGGGCGTGATGCCATAAACCTCGATCATCTCCAAACGCTCAATTTCACCGGCGATCAACATCAGCAAGGTGCTTTTTTTATCGGGCACGGCGTTTTCGGGGGCAGTGTTCTCACCCACCACAACGGGTTGTTGTTTGATCACCTCAATCAACTCACGGCTAGGGGCATTATTGGCAAACAATTTTGCCTGTTTGAGGTCTTCGTTGCTGGCTGAGCTTGTCGCCAACAAAGTGCCCCGCGCAATAGCCTTGCGCAAGGCATACTCTAGCGTCAAATTTGGGGTCGAGCCTAAACCATTGCGCAAAGCTGGGTGATTCGCCAATTCATCCATCGTCACCGAAGCCGAGGCCATATGTTTCTGCTCTAGCCAATATAACGCCACCATCGATACTTTTAGCTCGGCAAAATCATCAATATGGGCTAGGGTTTGGGTAATAAAATCGTCCAACATTTCGGTGTGGCTTGATTTTACACAGGGTTTGGCATTCCCCAAAACAAATTCCCGACGATAATACCCCCTGCGTGATCACTCTCTCACCCACCCAAGTAGCGACCCTACAGCGCCACGCCGAGGCCTGTTACCCCAACGAAGCCTGCGCTCTCATTGTTGGGCGCAACAATACAGACACAAAAACGGTAGCCGAAGTGGTAATTGTCGAAAACGCATGGCAAAACGACATGGGGCATAGCCAACGTGACCGTTACCTCATCGCCCCACATGACATAGCACGGGTTGACCGTGCCGCCAACCAACATGGCCTCGACCTGATTGGCGTATTTCATTCGCACCCCGATCACCCTTCGCAACCCTCAGCCACCGATCTGGCCCAAGCATGGCCTGAGATGTCATACCTCATCGCCGCCGTCTACGACGGTCGTGTCACCACCCTGCAATCATGGGTATTGCAAGATGAGGTGTTTGTGGAGGAAGCTTTGAGCCATGAGCTTTTAGCCATGAGCTTTGAGCCGTGAGCCATGAGCTTTGAGCCATGGCTCATGGCTCACGGCTTCCTCATGGCTCAAGGCTTCCTCAAGGCTCACGGCTCACGGCTCAAAACTTCAAGGTATCATTACGACATGAGTCTATCGAACGACGAGATGCGCCGCTATTCGCGGCATTTATTATTGCCCGATATTGGCATGAACGGGCAAAAGGCGCTAAAAGCGGCGCGGGTGTTATTGGTGGGGCTAGGTGGGCTAGGCTCGCCCGCCGCGCTCTATTTGGCGGCGGCAGGGGTTGGCACGCTGGGTCTGGTCGATTTTGATGTGGTGGATGAATCCAACTTGCAACGCCAAATCATTCACGGCAGCAGCACCCTTGGCCTGAGCAAAATTGCCAGCGCCCAAGCTCGTATCCACGATCTCAATCCATTTGTCAACATCATCGCCCACGAGATGCCGCTCAACCGCGACAACGCCCTCGATATCATCAAAGATTATGACATGGTGGTCGATGGCACCGATAATTTTCAAACCCGTTATTTGGTCAACGATGCCTGTGTGTTGCTAGGCAAAATAAATGTTTATGGCAGCATTTACCGTTTCGACGGCCAAGTCTCGATCTTTGGGGCCAAAAATGGCCCATGCTACCGCTGTCTTTTCCCCGCACCGCCGCCGCCCGGCGAGGTGCCATCGTGTGCCGAGGGCGGGGTGTTGGGGGTGTTGCCCGGGGTCATCGGCACCATGCAGGCCACCGAAGCCATTAAACTAATTACAGGCGCGGGCGAGCCGCTCATTGGCCGATTATTGTTGTATGATGCACTCGAAATGCGGACGCGCGAGATGAAACTGCGTAAGCGGCCCGACTGCCCTATCTGCGGCAACCATCCCAGCATCACCGCGTTAATCGATTACGATGAATTTTGTGGCGTTACGCCAAACCCAACCATGAATCAATCACCCACTGACCAAATACCCGAAATTACCGTTACTGAACTAAAACAACGGCTCGACGCTGGCCTCGGCACAGCGCGGCTGATCGATGTGCGCGAACCCAACGAATGGGAGATCGCACGCATTCCGGGCGCAACATTGATGCCGCAAGCCACTGTGCCAGATCATCTTGACGAATTGGCACAAGCCAGCGAATTGCTTATTAGCTGCCGAAGTGGCAGACGCAGCGCTGATATTGTCAAATTTCTCATCAGCGTCGGCTTCACCAATGTTAAAAATGTCAAAGGGGGCACGCTCGCGTGGTCACGCGAAGTTGATCCCAGCGTACCAACCTATTAGGCAATTAAAAATTTAAAATGGAAAAGGGTATCTTCGCAATAACCAGTGACCATCTAAAAAGACGTAATGCCGAAAAAACTATAACTTCATTCCCTCTGGGAATAAAGTTATAGTTTTTTCGGCTAAAATCATTTTGCCACTTGATCTACGCAAACCAATTTTCCATTTTAAATTTTCCGTTTTAAATTTTTATTTATGGGCAATCGATTAGATTACGATATTATTGTGTCGCTGGTGCCGGTAGGCGCAAAAGTGCTCGATTTGGGCTGTGGCGATGGCGAATTGTTAGCGCGGCTGGTGAGCGAGCGCCAAGCCCAAGCACGGGGTGTCGAAATCAACGAGGCCAAGGTGCGGGCCTGTATTGCACGTGGGTTATCGGTGCGGCAAGGCAATATTGAAGAAGGCTTGGCTGACTTTCGCAGCAGTGCCTTCGATTATGTCATTCTGAGCGACACTATCGCCTATTTAAACACCCCCGCCCCGCTGGTGCGCGAGATGTTGCGTGTGGGACGACACGCCATTGTGTCATTTGAAAACGCCAGCTATATTGGGGCACGGTTGCGCTTTTTGCGTGGCGAAGGCTTTGGCCCCACCTTAGCATCGGGCGAGCCACGTGCCCGCGCAATCACCCCAGCCCATTTTCGTGAGTTTGTCGGTGTGTTGCCCTCGGCCAAAATCGAACAAGTGTTGTTTGTGCGCACCGATGAATCGCTGCCGCCCATGCCCATTGGCTTGGAGATTGAGGTGACATCAGAGGCTTTGGCACGAATTATGGTGTATGTGATGGGAAGTAATGGAGTGGCATGACCCTAGCGCACTCGCGGGATATGAATCGAGCGCTAACGCAACTTGTTGTCTAAACGCCAAATCGGGCGGGTCGAGGTAGAGCGGAAGTGCAGCAAACATTTGCTCGGCCAGCATAAAGAGGCGCATCGCTTCGGCCTGCTGGCCTTGTCTTATTTTTACCTGCGCCAATGCCATAGATGCCTCGGCCAAACACTGCTTATAGTTGGTTTGCGTCGCTAATTGCATACATTCATTCAAATGTTGTTCCGCATCAGCCAATTTGCCCGCCGCTAAATCAATCAACCCCAAAACTCGCTGTATGCCAGCCATGCCAAAAGGCAAATTGGCGGCGCTAAAAATTTCCAACGCCCGCTCAGCAAAAGTCTGAGCTTGGGCTAATTCGCCTTGCGCCCAATGCAGCCGCGCCAAATCCATACACGTCAGCCCTTCATAAAACCGATACCCCGTTACCAGATCAAGCTCAAGCGCATAACCCAGCCAATTAATGGCCTGCAAGGGGTTGTTTTGGCGCAACCACCAGCGGCTATATAGCCTCGCCCAATAAGCCAATCCGCGTTGGTCGCCGCTTTGCAAAAATAACATTTTAGCTTCGGCCAAAATATGGTTTACGGCGTTATCACCCAAATCGAGCTTGACTTGGGCGAGGCTGCACAGCGCCTGTGCAATGCAATCGGGTCGCCCCGCCTGCCGCGCCGCAGCCAAAAAACCCGCAAAATGTATCTGGGCTTGCGCATAATTACCCAATTGATAGGCGTTCCATGCCAAACAATTGTGCGCATCGCACACCACATGCAAGTTATTGAGGTTGTTCGCCATCGCCAACGCCTTGGCTTGCCATTCGCCAGCTTCGGGCAAATTGGCCTGCTGCTGGGCCAAATAACCCATTAAACTAAGCGCCTGAACATGGTGTTGCGGGTTTTGGGCGAGATGATTGTCGAAATGGGTCAATACTGGTCTTAGCCAACGTTGCCCCTCGACCTGCTGCCCGCGCATTAGCCAAAAATCGCCCAAACACACACATAGCCGCATGGCGCGATCGAGGTCGTACGTAATTGCCCAAGCCAAGGCTTCGCGCACTGTGCCCTCATGGTGTTCGAGCTTGTTTAGCCATACGGCTTCGTCGGCAGTGTGCAAGGCTTGTTGGGTGCGCTGGGCAAGGTGATATACGTATTCAAATAATTGTTGTTGGGCGTGGGCTAACTCGGCGGGGTTGTGTTGCAATTGGGTGCGGGCAAATTCGCGCACTGCCTCGAATAACATATAACGCGCAGCGGTTTTGCTACGGGCTTTGACAGGAGCAAGCGCACGGCGACACAAATGTTTGTCAATGAGCGCCTGCAAAATGAGGCGTGTATAACCGGCTGAGTGAGGCGTGTTGAAGGTGATGGCGCAATCTTCTTCGACCTCGCCGACGCATAGCGCCATGCGGCACAGCAGTTTTTGCTCGTCTGTTGACAACAAGTCATAACTCCATTGAATGGCATGGTTGAGGGTGCGGTGGCGGGTACAGTGGTTGGGTGTGGGGTTGGGCAAATGGCTCAATTGAACCGGTGAATTGACGGTGCTGAGCAGGGCTTCAAGCGTTTTTTGTTGCATTTGACCCGCCACCAGTTCAATTGCCAAGGGCAGCCCTTCGATTTTTTGGCAAATATTCGCCACTTCGCGCCAATTGTTTACCGTTAGCCTGAAATAAGCCGCAACAGCCCGCGCCCGCTCGGCAAACAATTTGAGCGCGGGGTCATCCATACGGTCAAATGACAGTGGGGCTAACGAATAACGGGTTTCATCGGCAAGTTGCAGCGCTTGACGGCTGGTAATCAGCCAATGGGCTTGGGGTAGTTGCGCCCGCCACTGGCTTAGCCACGAGAGGGCCGGGTTATTTTGACCGAGCAAATGCTCGAAATTGTCGAGCACAAATAAGGCGGGTTGTTGTCCCAATTGTTCACGCAAGGCGTTTTGTAAATGGGCTGGTGCGTTTGGCGTGTGAGCGTGCGAAATGAGTAATTGGCAAGTTTGGGCCAGTGCCGAATTTAGCGCATTGGTTATAAGGTCGGTGGCGGTGGCAGTGATATGGGTCAGCTCGATGAAAAAAGCCCGGCCTTGGGCTTGGTAGCGTTTGGCGATTTCGATGGCGAGGCGGGTTTTGCCCACGCCGGGCGCACCGACGATGGTGATGAGGCGAGGTTGGCTGGCATAAAGCAATTGGTTGGCGATATCGTTTAGTTCGGTATCGCGGCCCAACAAGGCATATTTGGGGGCGGGCAAGGTGTTGGGGGGCGCTGAGTCTGCGTGGGCAGGCGCGGGCGTGGTGAGCGAATCGCTATTGTCACGGCAAGTATTGCGTGCGGCAAGCATGAGTAGGCGTGCCAAGGCGGGTTCGTCGTTTAGCCCCAAGGCTGGCACAAAGTGCAGGGGGACTTCGTGCAATTTGGGTGAGCATCGGTTCGATTCGAGCAAACCAATGTATTCGCGGCTGTGTTGCACCCGTTTGGCTAACTCGGCTTGGCTGATGCCGCGCATTCGCCGTATATAGCTTAGCGCAACGCCAAAATTTTGCATATTTATTCCCGATACTGCGCTAATCAAATTATTTTTTGGCATGTCGTTTTTACATTACGGCGGCTTGGAGGCAACATGCAATCCCCTTTTTGTGTAAGGCTATTCAGCCTTTGGGCCGAAGACTGTCGTCGGGTGTATCCTGAAAATGATCTATATGAGGTGGATTACGAATTACAAATTACGAATTGGCTAAACAGGGTGACGCTTCTGTTGCTCTGTTTCACAAAGGGTCGTAGTAACAATTTTTAGTTAAAGGTGAAATTATGTTTAGAAAATCCTGTGTTGCGTTTATTTTTTCGTATTGGGATGCCAACAGCGGCACAAGCACCCTGCAAATAACCGGCAATGACGACTTGGGGCAGCACCTCAGCGTGAGCGCCGGACAAAATGTGTTGCTCAAGGCATTTGGCAAAGTCAGCAATACCGGCGGGGCAAGCGTGGGGCTTAGCTTTTTTGATGCCAATTGGCACTTGTTGGGCGCAAACATCACTGCCCAAATATCAAGCGACCAATATCAGCCTTAAACTCTGCAAGCCACTGCGCCCGACAGTCGAACGAGGGGTACACATCTTTCACCCCATTTCGCCAATTCGTAATTATTTAACCTTTGGAGGAAAGCATATGTTGAAATTTAAAACTCAAATGATCTCTGTATTGTTGATAGGCGCAATGTTAACAACAGGTGTTGGCACGCCATTGATGCAACCATTGGCATCTCAGCCGGTGCGCGGGGCGGCGGAGGCGGCAACTGCCACTATTCCATATACGACCTTTGCCCCCACGATTGATGGCGCTGAGGATGCGGCGTGGGCATCAGCGGCGACGTTGACGGGGCGTATGTTATATGGCTATACCGATGCGCCTGATTTTGGTGCGACGGCCAAAGTGATGCACGACGATGCAAATGTGTATGTGTTGGTGAATGTGGTGGACGAGACCAAACGCAATGACGGCGGGGCGGATTGGTGGAATGACGACAGCATCGAGATTTATATTGACGGCAATAATAGTCGCGGGGCGACGTATGACGGGATAGATGACCGGCAATTGTCGTTTCGCTACAACGACGCGATCATGCAGGTGGGGGGGCCGGCGGTGACCGGCATCGAGTGGCGTATAGTTGACATCAGCGGCGGTTATCGGCTAGAAGTGAAATTGCCCAAGGCAGCACTCGGCATTACAGGCGCACAATTTGGGTTGGATGTTCAGGTGAATGATGACGATTGGGGAAATCGGCAAAGCAAATGGGCGTGGGCGGGCACAGATGACAATTCGTATGTGAATGCGGGGTTGTTTGGGTCGGGGAGATTGGTCACATTGTTAGGGCCGGATATTGGCGTAATGCCGATCCAAAAAATTGTTCGAGATGAGACATTACCAGCGGGCAGTTGTTTTGGCTCGGATATAAAGTTGGGTGAAACGGTTTTGTTGGTGCGACAAGGATGTGGAAATTCGCCAGAGATTTATATTTATGAGCTAAAGAATAATGATTGGCAATTGACTGGCAAAATCCCTGATGCTGGCGGGGAGTTGCGGGTGAGGCAAGATTATTTTGTTGTTGGGAGAAATATTTATAGAAAGACAGGTGCAAATTGGATAGTATCAGAAACTGTGCCAAATTTGCCTCCGCTTGGTTCTCAAAATGAGGGAGTTTTGTCGGAAAATACTGCTGCACGATTTGAGATTGATGCACAGGGGGGTACTACAGTGACAATCTATTCTCGGGTGAATAATACATGGGTATTAGAGCATGCTTTTAAGAAATCCTTTTGTTCTACACGCAGTTTAACTGTAGAAAACGATTGGGTCATTATCTCTGAATATCGGTGTTTTAATGGTGCTCAAGTTCATCAAGGATATCAAAAGATAAATGGTGTTTGGCAAGCAACCGGTCGTGCACCGGGTGAATCCCAAAATGGGGTGCGGCTTGATAATGATGTAGCTATTGTGAATGGTAGGATCATGTCGGTGGTAGGATGTGGAAAAGGCGGTTGCACCTATTATTTTAGTGGTTCAAAAGCTGATGTTATTGGGCGATCTAGCTCAAAACCGATGTGGGCAAGAAACTCTGTTCAGGGTAGCGGGGGGATTCGGGACGTTCAAGCTTACGGTGGCATTTATTATTGGTATGAAATTGATGCTGCTCAGGGTGGCGGGGGGATTCGGGACGTTCAAGCCTTGGAGGCAAGCACAGACCGAGTGTTGTATAAAAACAACAATTTG
>CAZLOF010000108.1:9969-10436 GCA_964560745.1 uncultured Thermoflexus sp. | reverse complement strand
CCTTTTCGGCGCGTGACCACGCTGCATTTATGCAACACTGGGCCAAAATTTTAGGTGACGACAGCCTGATCAAATATTGCATTCTTGCCGATGGGCAGGTGGCGGGCAATATCGTTTGTTTTGATTGGATGGGGCACAAAGAAGTGGGGTATTGGCTTGGCAAAGATTATTGGGGGCGTGGGATTGCCACCCAAGCCTTAAGTGTGTTGCTGCAATTGGTGCGCGAACGCCCACTCTGCGCCGGGGTTGCCAGCCATAACGTGGCCTCGCTACGGGTGTTGCAAAAATGTGGCTTTGAGATTGTAGACGAAATTAAAGATTTTACCGATGAAAACGGCGAGCCGATTATTGGGGTGATGTTGAAATTGGGTTAGTAGTCAGTTAATTAAATTTATAGAATCTTGAAAATGACAAAATGTGGTGTATCGTGCCCGCACAGGGGTTGATCGTCAAAAGAAACCCCACAC
>CAZLOF010000108.1:0-9959 GCA_964560745.1 uncultured Thermoflexus sp. | reverse complement strand
ATTATGGGGGTGATGTTGCAATTGAGTTAGTAGTCCGATAACTAAGTCTTTTGATAATCACACAATGTAAAACTGTCATTTCGAAGTTTCTGAGCAACGCAAATGAACTTGCGCCTCTCTCAATTAGCGGTGAGTTCGGGAGGTCGAGGCTTTAGCCGGTTATTCACCCAATCAAAGCCTATGCGATTAATTCGCTGTAGCCATAGGTTAAGCAAAGATTCCTCGTTACACTCGGAATGACACTTGTAGGTCTTTACAATGATCAAAAGACTTAGTGATTATCTTTACTCATACGCCAACACCTCGCGCACAGTAAGTTGCGAGGCCCGCCAAGCCGGCCACAAACTAGCGAGGGTGGCAACCATCAGCACCACTGCCAACCATAAAAACAAGCCATACCACGAAAAACGCAACGGTGGCGGGATGCGTAATAAGGCCACGCCAACGGTGCTATTGAGCAAGGCGCTAAGTGGGTAAGCCGCCAACGCCCCCAATGCCCAACTGACCAAGCCAATCACAATGCCTTCGACAATAATGACACTGCGCACCGAGCCATTTGATGCGCCGATGGCTCGCATCACGCCGATCTCGCGCGTGCGCTCAAGCACATTAATGCTCATGGTTCCGGTTAGCCCCAACGCGCCTACCACCGCCAACATGGCCGCCATAATCAGCAAAAAGGTGGTGATGAGGTCAAATTGAAAACGCAGTTCATTGGCGCGTTCGGTGGTGGTTTGATAACTGCCCACCAACAGATTGATGCGTTTAAAGCGTTCCTCAAGGTCGCGCCCAATTTCGGCTTGCGATACGCCATCTTTTTGGGATGTCACCGTTAGCAAGCGTGACGATTGCCGCCCCAACGATAAAATTTGGCGAAAGCCCGATTGATTGATATAAATGAGGGTGCGGGGTGAGCCGGGGCCTTGTAAGACACTGCGAATGATGCCAACCACGCGAAAAGCGCGGGTGCGATTGCCAATTTTTAAGTTGATGACGCTGTCGATTTTAAAATCGGGGTCGTCTTCGACCACATAGGTATTAACAACAATGCTTTCGATATCATCATCTTGCAACCAACGCCCCTCTAATACTTCAGGTTTAAAAAATTGAGTGCTGGCTGGCAAAGCAAAGACCCCCATATTACGGCCTTCGGTGCTGTCATTTTGCGCCACATCAAAAACACGACGGGCATTAGAGGCCTCCCACGTTTCGGCGCTAATGATCCCGGGCACTTTTAGCGCCTCGCGCACCAGGGTGTCATCTAAAAAGCGGTTGTTTAAGTTAAATTGAATATCGTAATTAAGCACTTTTAGCGAATCGGCCAAAGCCTGATCCAAGCTATTACGCGCACTAAACACCGCCACAAACATGGCGCTGGCAAGCGTAAGTGTGCAGAGCGTAAGCGCTAATCGCCCTTTGCGACGAAAGGTATTGCGAATGGAAAGCAAAAATTTACGATTGAGAATTTGGGATTTGCGATTGAGAATAGGGGCAAAAATAGCCGTAAATGTGTGCAGGCCCAAGGGCAAATGCACTTGGCGATTGGCATGAGGTGCGCTGCTTTCTGAACCTGTGCCGGTTGAAAAAATAGCGACACGGGTATTGATACGCACCCCGTTAACCACCGGAATGAGCGCGGCAATTAAGGGCAAGGCCAACCCCACCCCGACTTGCATCAATAAAATCCATGCAGGTGGTGTGAGCGAAGTGATATCAAAATTAATGGTGCCAGCGATAAAATTAGACATGGCGCGTGCCCCAATGATGCCAGTGGGCACGGCGATGATCAAGGCTAAAATGCTATAAGCCAACACCATCACCAACTACATCATGGCAATTTGGTTGGCTCGCGCCCCAATCGCCTTCATGATGCCAATTTGGCGCACATGTTGTGTCATGACGGCGGCGATGGTATTGATGACCAAAAAACCACTCAGCAACAGCGCCAAAAAGCCCAATACTGATAGCACCAATGAAATGGCTTGTAATGGCTCGGCCCCAAAATGTTTGCCCGGGCCAGTGTTTTGAATGCTGATGCCAACGAAGGGATGACCGCTATCTTTTAGCCGATCTTCGATTTCGGTGGCGATGCGGTTCACGTGGTCATAGCTATATTGATTTTCGGCTGCCACAAAACGAACCTGATTGAAATCACGCGGGAAGCCCAGCCAAGCGGCGGTGTCGAAGGTGATATAAATGGTGGCGAAGTTGGCAAAATTGATGGGGATAGCATTGACATCATAGACCATGCCAGCGATGCGAATATCGCGTTTTTTGCCGTCTGGCAAGTCGATGGTGATCATATCGCCAATGTCTTTGCCCAAGGCTGCTGCCGAGCTGCGTTCGATCAGGGCTTCACGCAAGGGCGGCACCCTTTCACCCCGCATTGGCTCCCAACGGTTAATTTGCACATTGTCAAAATTGTCAATGACATTGATCCAAACATTGCGGCGTTGGGTTCCGTTATAAGTTGGCAAAATATAGACTGCGCGGCCTTCGGCATCGCGCACTTCATCCATTTGGCGCAACGAGCGTATAAATTTTTCGTCGATGCGCGATGCGCTTAACCACGCACTGCGGTCATTGGTGCGTTGATATTGCTCATTGAGGTCAGAAATCGAAATCTCACGCGAGCCAGCCATCATGCCAACCGAGAAAACCCCGACTGCGATTGACATCACCACCAGCAAGGTGCGAGCCTTGTTGCCCCACAAATCGCGCCACACCTTGCGCCAGCGAGGCATCATATCCTTCATAAACACATTCACAACGGGTTATTATCTCAAAGTGTAAACAGAAAGGTTGGCAGTTACGCCTTTCGCTTCATTCGTGCCAAAATGCCAGCCAAACGTTCATTGCCAGCGGCAGGGGGCCGCCAATCAACATGCGCAATACTAGCCCCTTGGGCACGCAAGCTATCATAAAACGAGGTCAGCCCAACATTAATCGCCGTCAACCCATTGGGTGACGCGGTTAATGATGAAAGCGCAATGGGTGGGTATTCGTTCTTAAAATGCGATGGATAGGCTTGCGCCACAAACCCAACTGCGGCATCGACACTGTGAAACACCCGCGCACCGGCATCGCTGAGGCGGGCAATTTGGGCTTGTTGGCCTTGCGCATCGTCGTCAGTGCCGATCATGATGATGACAATTTCGAGGGTTGGGCGCTTTGCTTTTACCTCGGCAATCACCGGCGCTAATTCAGATGCCGGGTCGGGGTGGCTACCTTCGCCCAAAACCACATCTAACAAAATAAGGCCAACACTGGGGTCAGCCGCCTCTTGGCGAATGCGGCGCAAGCGCAGGTCATAGTCCATCATCGGGTGCAAACGCCCTTGGGTAAATTCGTCTTCGCCCATATCGATGATGCAATGCCCCACGCTGTGCCGCGCATCGGGCAAGGCTTGTTCGGGGCGAATGGGCGAATTGCTATAAATGGGTGCTAACACCACCTGTAACGCCAACAAACTCTCATAAGCCAATGTGCCGCCGCTAAAAAGCCCGCGCACGAAGAGAGCGTCAAGATTCAAGAACCAAGAACCAAGATTTGAAATCTCCAAATCTTGGTTCTTGATTCTCAAGGCCAATTCAGCCGTCTCACGCAAATTGTGGGCAAAATACAAATTGCCCAATTGTTGGGCGGGTGCTGGGTAGCCGATAAAATGAATAATGACGGGTTTGGCAATAGCACGGGCGGCATCGAGCAAACGCGCTGCCACCTCGGGCGCAGGCGGCTTAGAGATAAATACGATGACGGCGGTGGCGGGGTCATGTGCCAGCACATCGAGCGCTTGCAGTGCCGTAATGCCGCCGACTTCGGCCTTGAGGTCGCGCCCACCCGTGCCAATGGCATGGGTGATGCTGCCGCCGAGCCGATGAATTTCGCTGGTGACGGCTTGTAACCCAGTGCCTGATGCGCCGACAATGCCGATGCCGGTGGCATCGCCCACGCCAACATGCCGCACACGGTTGGCAAAACCCAGCCCCACGCCATTAATGATGGCCGTGCCACAATCCGGCCCCATCACCAATAACCCCTTGGTGCGGGCGCTTTGCTTTAAGGCGACCTCGTCAGCTAATGACACATTGTTGCTATATAAAAACACATGTTTGCCGAGGTCAAGCGCTTCGTGCGCCACTTGGGCGGCAAAGCGACCGGGCACACTGACCAAAACCCAATTGGCGGCGGGCATGGCTTGGGCCGCCGCCGCAAGGCTTTTGTGTTGATAATCGACATCGACAGATGAAGCACGTTTGCGTGCCAATAACGCATCAATTTGCGCCAATGCATCTGCGGCAGCGGCGTCGCTCTCGGCCCCGTTCTCGGGTCGCACCATAATGAGCAAATCGTCTGGGGTGGTGACAATGTCGGCCAGCGCAAACCCATTGGCCCTTAACAATTCGAGGTTAGCGGGTGTTGCCATCACAACCCCAGCATCTTGAATACCGGGCAAGGCGCTTAAAGCGCGTTGTAGCTGCATCAATACAACAGAATCGTAATAAGCCCCGCGGCGTATTTGGTGGTGTGTCATTGAGAAGTGCTAAGTTGGAAGTGCTAAGTGCTAAGGTTTTTACTTAGAACTTAGCACTTCCAACTTTCTACTTGAAAAAATGGGTTCCGGCTTGCCCAGTCATGGCTAGGTTAATGTTGTTGATATCGGTGATGACGGCATGTTGACCGCCACGCTCAAGATAGTCTATCACGGCTTGCACTTTGGGCAACATACTGCCTTTACCAAAGTGTCCCTCGGCGAGGTATTGTTTGGCTTGGGCGAGCGAAAGTTGATCGAGCCAGATTTGGTTGGGTTTGCCAAAATTAAGCGCCACTTGGGGCACACTGGTGGTAATCACCAACCATTCGGCGTTAAGGTGGCTCGCCAACAAGGCGCTGGCAAAATCTTTGTCGATGATGGCAAACGTGCCGCGCACATCGCCATTTGCCCCGCGCAAGACCGGCACGCCCCCGCCGCCAACGGCGATGATAACCGCCCCTGAGCGCAGCAATTGCCCGATGCTTGCTTCTTCCAAAATTCGCAAGGGTTGTGGCGATGCCACCACTCGCCGCCAGCCGCGCCCGCTGTCTTCCATAATCGGCCAACCTTGGGCTTGATAGTTGAGGGCTTGCTCATGGGTTAAAAATGAGCCAATTGGTTTGGTGGGTTGTTTGAAGGCTGGGTCATCGGCAGCGACCTCGACTTGGGTCACGAGGGTTAACACTGGTTTGGCGATGCCTTCACGTTGCAGTAAATTAAATAGATTTTGCTGAAAATAATAGCCAATTGAACCTTGGGTAAAGGTAACGCATACATCAAGTGGAATTTCAAATAGTTCTTGTGCGGCTAATTCGCTACGGCGCAAATTGAAGCCCACTTGTGGGCCATTGCCATGAACAATGGCAACTTCCCAGCCTTGTTTGATGAGCTTAACAATATGTTGGCACGTTTCACCTACTGCCGCATATTCATCGGGGATATTGGGGTGTTTATCATCTTTTATGATCGCATTTCCCCCAATGGCAATAACAGCAAGCTGTGACATAAATTTTTTAAACGATAGGGTCAACCGCTTAGTCGATATTATATACCAATAACACCTCTAGGGACGGTAGCGGAACTGACATTTCTCGCCTCGCTCGAAATGACAGATGTTAGGCAAAAAAAACAATTTTATGCTTCCACTATCATCTTGATCCTTACCCATCTCCGATTTTCATAAATGGCCTTGGATCACGGCATCTTATCCACCCTCAACTCTTTGGTATTCCAAACTTAGGGGTTAGAGGCTGTTGCAAACATTTTTCTTTTTAATTGGCAATTATTTTCTCGATTTCTTCTTTACCTGGCTAGACCAAAGTCGTAGTTTTGCCCCATCTTTAGTTGGAGGGTATCTCCTAGTGGCATATCTATGATTTTATACATGAAGCAAGCATGATAGCCACAAATATATAACGCTGCTTTGTGTAAATAAAGGTATTGCTGTCATAGGTGCATAGTCAAAGCACACCGGCAACCAAATTCAAAGGAGAACATGAATATGAAACTTAGACCCACATGGCTTCGTCGTCGGCTGGCACATGCGGCCTTAACGGCTATCATGTCATTGGGCGCACTTACCCCACATATTGCGCCCTTGCGTGCTGCCACCGATGGGGGCGGTTATGGGACTTATGGTCACAATTCGTTGCGGTTGGGTGATTTAGTATGGTTTGACACCAACAACGACGGAAAATATACCAACGATGAGCCGGGCTTGCCCGGTATTTCTATTGAGCTATATCGTGAAGGACAAACCCCGGGTATCGACAGCCCGCTTAAAACCACCCAAACCGATGAAAATGGTTATTATTGGTTTAATCGATTAGCGGCTGGGCGTTATTTTGTTTATTTGCCCAAACTACCATCGTCGTTGCTGCAAGTGACCCCATTAGACAATGATGCTAGCAATGGCAAAAATGGCCGCAATCGTGGCACCCAAGCTGGCGGCACCGGTCAACCGGTTAAGAGTATTGTTTTTGATGTGCAACCCGGCCAAGGCCCTACCAATGATGGCGACGATGCCAATGGCTATTTGATCGTCGATATCGGTTTGTGGTGTCCACCGGCCCAAGGTGGCGCATTACAATTGGGCGATCAGGTTTTTCGCGATAACAACAACAATGGTCGCCGCGACCCAGACGAAGGCGGGGTAAATGGCGTAACCGTTGAATTGTTTGGCGAAGGCCAAACCCCGGGGATTGATCAACCCTTAGCCACCGATATCACCAAGCAAGGTGGTTATTACACTTTTCATAATGTCGCTGCTGGGCGCTATTTTGTTTATTTGCCCTACCCACCCAAAGCGTGTTCGACCGTCAGTAGCCTCACTTTTGGCAATGATGATGGCAAGAACAACCGCAACCGTGGCAACCAAAACGGGGCAGGTCAGCCCATCAAGAGCATCGTAATGACCCTAGATGCCAATGATGGCGTAACAGATGATGGTGATATTGCGGGTGGCAACTTGACCTTTGACATTGGGTTGGTGTGTGTGCCGCTCGCCCAATTGGGTGATAAAGTATTTGAGGACAACAACGGCAATGGCTTGCAAGATTTGGGTGAGCCGGGTATTGCCAATGCCACCGTTAAATTGTTAGATGGCGCTGGTAATGTACTGCAAGAAACCACCACCGACGATAGTGGCCTTTATCAATTTGGGTGTCTCACCCCGGGCGTGCCTTATAAGGTATTGGTCATTTTGCCTGGTGGGTATACATTCACCACAAAAACCGGCAACTTAAACGACAGCAATAACAGCGATGTTGATGTGAATAATGGCATGACTGACCCATTGACCTTAAACGCGGGCGAAACCAATAACAATGTCGATGCTGGGGCCTACCGACCCGTGCGTATTGGCAATTTTGTGTGGCGCGATCTTAACGGCAATGGCATTTATGATGATGGCGACCCAAGCGTAATTGGTGTAAATAATGTGACGGTGCGTTTGTATAACGCCACAAATGATGCATTGGTGGCGACGACCACAACCGATGCCAACGGCGTTTATGGCTTTGCCAATTTGCGACCGGGCAATTATTATGTCATTTTTGACCTCAACACCATTCCGGCAGGGTTGATGGTGACCACCGCTAATGTTGGCGGCGATGACACCATCGATAGCGATGCCAACATCAACACAGGCCGCACCGCCAATACTGGTGTTATTGTCAGTGGCGGCGAAGATTTGACACTCGATATGGGGCTAAAAGTTGTGCCTGTCGCAACAGCGACCCATACCCCAACCAATACCCCAGTGCCTCAGCCCAGCACCTATACCTTGGGCAATTTGGTGTGGCGCGATAACGACAATAACGGACAAGTTGATGCTGGCGAACCGGGCATTAATGGCGTTGAAGTGGGTTTATGGAATGTCGATACATCGGCGATTGTATCAACACAGCTTACGTCAGGCGGCGGTTTTTATCAATTTACCAATTTGCCCGCTGGGCGTTATATTGTGTTTATACGGGCTGAAGTGTTGGCTGGGGCATTGGCTGGTTTAGCACCCAGCACCTCGTTTGATGGTGTGCCAGACAATAACGAAGACAATGACAACAATGGCAAGTTATACCCAGATGAAAGCGGACAAGTGCGCTCGAACTTGATTACGCTCGGGCCGGGTGCTAGCGAACCGACGGGCGCTGGTTTTGTCAATCAAACCCTCGACTTTGGCTTTGCGCCAGTAAATGTGCCAACGGCGACCCCGGGTACCCCAACGGCTACGGCTACGGCTACGCCAACCAATACGCCTGCCGCACCCACCAATACCCCAACCCCAACTGGTACGGTGCAAGTCTTTACCTTGGGTGATAAAGTCTTCGAAGATCTTAATCATAATGGCTTGCAAGATGCGGGTGAACCCGGTATTAATGGCGTAACTGTCACCTTGCAATCGGCTAACGCCGTAATTGTGACCGTGACCGATGCAAATGGCTTTTATCAATTTACCAACTTAACCGCTGGTGTGCCTTATACCGTTACATTTACGCGGCCCAATGGTTATCAATCGACTATTAAGAGCGGCGATGTAAACGAGGTGCTCAACAGCGATGCTGACCCGATAACGGGTATTGTGTCGGGTATTGTTTTGACCCAAAACAACCCAAATATCGATGCTGGTTTTTGGCGGCCCGCTTCATTGGGTAATTTTGTGTGGGAAGACCGCAATGGCAATGGAACACAAGAAGACAGCGAACCCGGCATTGTGGGCGCAACTGTGCGTTTGTTAAACGGGGCGGGCGGGCTGATTAGCACCACGACCACCAATGCAGCGGGTTTTTATCAATTTAGCAATTTGCCAAAAGGCGATTATATTGTTGAGTTTGTGACCCCCAGCAGCTATATGGCAACCGTAAAGCTAAACGAAAACGGCAATGATACGGTGGATAGCGATGCCGACCAAGGCACAGGCCGCACCGGTATTATTACGCTCGACCCGGGTGAAGACGACCCAAGCAATGATGCCGGCTTCTATCGCCCAGCCAGCTTGGGTGATCGATTGTGGGATGACCGCAATAAAAACGGCATTCAAGATTTAGGCGAACCGGGCATTGGCGGGGCACGAGTGACTTTGTATGACGCGGCTGGCAATGAAATCGCCAGCACAACCACCGATTCGAGTGGCTTATATCAGTTTAGCAACTTGCCCCCCGGTCGTTACTCGGTTGGTTTCGAGCGCCCACGCGGTGGTTACGTCTTCACTGGGCAGTTTCAAGGCGCAAATACTGGCGCTGATAGTGATGTCGATGTGAACAGCGGGCGCACGCCTTTAATCACCTTGGTTTCTGGCGAAAACAACCCAACCATCGACGCTGGTTTGTATGTGCCCGAACCCGATGCCGTGACATTGGCTTCATTCACCGCCCAAAACGACAAAACCAGCATAAAAGTGAAGTGGGTGACCACTGCCGAGATCAATACCTTGGGCTTCCGATTGCGGCGGGCCGCCATTTCACCGGCTGGCGGTTCAGTCTCGTTGCCCGATCTACATGCTGGGTCGGTGATAGTAACCGCCCAAATGATCTTGGCGAAGGGGCGTGGTCAAGGCGGGGCCACCTATGAATTTGTTGACACTACGGCGCAGCCGGGTTTGAGATATGTGTATTGGCTAGTTGAAACCGAATTGGATGGGAATGAGTTGGAGTATGGCCCAACTGCGCCGAGTGGCATGGGGGCAGCCCGTATCTTCTTGCCATTGCTGACAAACTCAGCAAAAAAGAAGTAGTAAGCGCGTCGGGCGCTTGCTTCCTTGCACCCCACCTCGTATCGATTGTATCGATGCGAGGTGGGGTTTCTTTTTTTGTCAGAACTACATATACTAAAAAAGCTCAAAAATGCGGGTTTCTAAATTGAGGTCTTCGTCGAAATTACTATATGACCTTTGGTAACGTGTGCTTGCCCACGCTACCAAAGGTCATAT
>CAZLOF010000107.1:0-10454 GCA_964560745.1 uncultured Thermoflexus sp. | reverse complement strand
AGATCGTGGCACGTTGGCGGTGGGGATGCAAGCGGATTTCGTTTTACTCACCAATCATGCACGTCCACGCGTTTGTGCAACTTTTCGGGAAGGAAAGCAAATTTATTCGAGCGCGTTTAATCAGCTTCGAAGTGTTGACTCATTAGATGGTTGTTATGTGGTGTGATTAGGCTTTAAATTGATGCTGCCATGCCACCAAACACCCCGCCAACCATGGGAACAAATAGATGACGAAGGGCGATTGATCGGGTGGGGCGGCGACATTGTTGAGCAAGAAGCCGAGGGCGATGGTAAAGACCACAATCGCCAGATCGCGGGGATTGCCGAGGTCTGGTACGGTATTTTTGTAGTGACGGATGACGGCGAAGGCTGTGCCAAGGATGCCGACAAACCATGCGATAAACAAAGCCAAGCCGGGCAAACCGAGGTCGCCAGTGAGTTTGAGATACCCCGCCTCTTGGCCTTGCCCATCGACCACCACTTTGCTGGTGCGATAACCCACTTGGCCCGAAAACCCCAGCCCATGCCCTAACGGATATTGCGCCAAGTCGCCCATGCCTTCCACCCATTGCGCCCCACGTGTGCCGATTGAAGTCTCTTGGCCGCTGATGCTGCGGGTGACGAATGAACGAATTTTGGGGCTGACCGCCATACCCGCGCCTAACCCAATGCTTGCGCCGATGATGACGGCGAGCATGATTTTCCATTTGCGGTGAATGAGGATGACCAAGAGCGCTTCGAGAAACCCCGCGATGATGGTCATGCGCGTCAGGTTGAGCGCCAGCCCTGCAAATACAATCACCGCTGCGACACTACGGGCCAATGTAGGTTTGCAGCAAAATAAATGCACCGTCACTGGAATGACCACTAAAAATGGCAACGCGAACCCTTGCCCGCTCAAATAAACTGACACGGCCCGTCGTAGCACTGTGGTTGGCGTGGCTTCGATCCAATAATTAGAAGGCAGGTTATATAGCCATTCCAATACATAGGTGTTCAAAAAATCACGAAAATAAATGGGCACACCCAAGCGCACGTGCCATTCAATCGGCACAAAAAAATATTCGAGGATGGCGACAATACAAGTAAACAACCCGACCCAAAAGATGCTGTGTAAGATGCGCTTGATTTGTTTTTGGCTAAATGGCAATAATCGCCCGATGAAATAAGGCATGGTGTAAAGCAGCCAGTCGCGTGCGCCATAGGCCTTGCCGATCAGATTGGGCCGCGCATTTAACACATCATCTTGCAAGCCAAAGTAGACGATGACCAAGGCCACCCAAGCCAGCGCCACCCAATCAACCCAAATCAGGCGCAATGGCTGATAGTTGACATAACGCCATACCAACGCCAACATGGCAATGCCAAAGGTCAAGCCTAACAACACTTCTTTCCATGCCGCAATGCCGCGCACGATGCCAAAAGGCAATTTGAGCTGCGCCAGCAAAATGGTCATGATGAGTGAATGCAGCGGCAGCACGATGATGAAGGCCAAAATCGCCTTCGCCGCGACGCTATGCCCCAGCTTTTCGAGCCAGTTGTTGCTTGTGGTGGGTGTAATGCTTTGAGAGATGGTCATGCAATTAAAGGTTAATTTTACAAGTTGTTAGCTACTGGTTGGGTGCGAAACCCATGTGCCACGCCACGCCAAAACCCCCGCAATTTGCCCCAGCGCCTGCGCAACACAAACCCAATGTTGTAATAAGCCGCCCGCAGCGGCAAATGTAAGCCAAAATATAACAGCTTGGCGGGCAGCGGGGCATATTTTTTGATCACCCAAATTTGGTTACGGATGAGCAAATAGTGCTTGAGCGGGCTATGCGTGCCCGCGCTCAACCCGCGGCGGGTGCTGGCCGATTCGTTGTGCCAAATGTGGCTGTTTGCCACCAAAATACAGTCGATGCCTTGTGCCCGCGCTCGCAAGCAATATTCTACATCTTCGCAATACGCGAAAAATGAGGCATCGAGCACACCAATGCGCTCGATTACGGTGCGTGGAATGAGCATACAACAGCCGGTTACGTAGTCGTGCGTTGAAATCTCGGAGACCTCCGAGGTTTTTTGTGATGAGACATCGGGTTTCTTAAAGAAACCCGATGTCTGAATATCGATCCGATGCTCAAATTTGCCGCGCCCAAAATCAATTTTGCCGCCAGCAAAAGTAACCAGATTACGCTGTTGCATGTCATAAATCAGCGGTGCGGCGAGGGTGGGGCGGGCCAATGCTTGTTGGGCGCTGAGCAATTGCGCCAAAAAATCGGGCGCGACGATGGTATCATTATTCAGCAGCAGCACCGCGTCTGCGCCTGCTGCCATAGCTACGCCAATGCCAACATTGCAGCCGCCTGCAAACCCCAAGTTTGCAGTGTTGCGCAGTGTTTTCACCTCGGCAAAGCGTTGGTGAATGGCTTCACATGGGTCAACATCTGAGCCATTATCGATCACCAAAGTTTGTGTTGTTACGCCATTTGGCAGGCTGATGTGGCTGAGCGAGTCGAGACAAATCAGCGTATCCTCTAAGCCATTCCAAGTGAGAATAACAATATAAACCGTGAGCTTTCGCATGGCTTTATGCCCCCAACCCACGTTTGGTCGCTTCTAAATAGGCCCGTCCCCAGCGTTGGCATGGCTCTAAATGATTGCCTTCGGCCCATTCATTCCATGCGTTAATAAATAATAGGGGTTCGGCGTTGGCGGTTTTTATCTTTTCAACCGTGCCACGCAGCCAGCGTTCATACAATTCGGGGGTCGATTTATCCACAATCAGTGCCCCCGATTTACGCCGTGCCGAGTTATCCCACATCGGTGTGATGCATGGAAAACGATTGGGTTTAAGTGGCTGCGCCAACGATTTTTCAACCATATCTTTATAGTCGTAAATCAGTGCTCCGTTTGCCAGGTGCAATTTTTGGTTCAGAAACCAGCGGCGGCGTTGCCAGCGGGTGGTGATGGCTTGCACATCGGGTTGAAACTCGACTGCGGCATCGAACCCTTGCTCGGCGGGGTTGCCGCGGTCATGTGCAAGGCTTTCGACCTTGCACAAAAACAATTCACCCAAACCAAGGCGTTGCGCCTCGTTGCGCCAGCGCTCGGTGCTTTGTTGGGGATTGGGCATATTGGCGGCGCGATAAACCAAAAAGAGCGGTTTGCCGTTGACCCGAATATAACGCGGGTCGGCGAAGGCCGGAGCCAGCCAACGAATATGCGCCAAATCGTCTTCGGGTGAATAGTGCTGCGCCATCAATACTTGTTTGTCGAGGCCATCCCATGTGCGTGCCCAGTTTTCGTTGGCCCAACATAAGCAAAATGGCAAGGCTGGTTGCCCGCTGTGTAGCACCTCATTAAATGGGCGTTCTAACAACCGCTGTCCATTAAACCAATAATGATAATAGCAAAAACCGCCAATGCCATAGACCTGTGCCAACTCGGCTTGGGCTTGGCGGGCTTCGGGCAAACGCAAATCATAAAACCCAAGGTCAGCTGGCAAATGGGGCTGATAATGTCCACGAAAGAGCGGTTTAGCGCGGGTGACGTTTGTCCACTCGGTAAAGCCTTTGCCCCACCAAGCGTCATTTTCGGGGATGGGGTGATATTGTGGGAGGTAGAAGGCAATCGATTGCACGTGGCAGTATGTTACCAAATGTTTGCGGCTGTCAGCATGTCATCAGTTGGATGTCATGTGGCTGCAACAAAACATGGCACAATTACGTATAGATAACTAAGACAATTTCGTTAATACAATCTCAGAGGTGAAATAAAAATGGGTATGCTCGCAAAACTTTACAATCATTTACGTTTGGTCATTAAGCTGGTTAAAGATCCACGGGTGCCGGGTTTATTGAAAGTGATCCCCTTTCTGCCCTTGCTTTATGTGATTTGGCCCATCGATTTCATCCCAGATTTGATTCCCGGCTTAGGACAACTCGATGATCTTGGAGCCATCATTTTGGGGCTAGAAATGTTTTTAAAGATGGTTCCAACGCATATTATGGCCGAATATGAATCTGGCGATACCACTAATACCGCCAATGCTGGCCCCGGCGGCAATGTCGTTGATGGTGAATATCGCGAAGTGCGCAAGTAGTGGTTAGTGGTTAGTGATAGTAGATAGTGTGTAGTTCGCTATCACTAACCACTAACCACTAACCACTAATCACTATCCACTATCCACTCTACCATTTTGCCCGGAATGTCGATACCAGTAGCCGGCACACTGTTGCGAAATTCCATCGTGTGATTGACTTCGTTTACGATCAGGCCGCGTTCGGGGTCTTCAAATAAATCGACGGCCACGATGCCGCCACCGACTGCCTTGGCCGTAGCGACCGAAATTTGGTTGAGTTCAGTGGTCACGGGGCAATTGCTGGCTTTGCCACCCAAATGGGTGTTGGTGATCCAGTGGGTCGAGGTGCGATAGATTGCTGCGATGGTTTGGTCGCCCACCACAAACGAGCGGATATCGCGCCCGGGTTTTTTGATCAGCGGTTGAATGTAATAGATGTGCTGCTGATAGCCACCCAACTCGTCTCGCAAATTCACCACAGCCTCGGCTGCATCACGGTCATTCACCCGCACCACCCCGCGCCCCCACGAGCCGACAACGGGTTTGAGCACACATGGGTAGCCCATTTCTTCAATTGCCTTAAGCGCCGATTCGGGCGTGAAAGCCATCATGACTGGGGCCGTTGGCACGCCGTGTTGAAACAATAATTGCGAGGTGATAAATTTGTCGCCGCAATTTTCAATCACTTCGTAATTGTTGACAGTGCGCACGCCTGCCAAACGCATGATACGTTGCACATATTGGGCGCGGCTTTGTGACACACAACGTTCGACAACAACATCATATTGTTTCCAAAAATCGAGCTTTTCGAGGTTAAACACCAATTGTCGATCATCATAAACTTCGACCGGAACATTGTGCTTTTGAAAAGCCTCAATCAATAGTTTTTCTTCGGGGCGCACAAGGCTGCAAATAAGGGCTACTTTCATCGAATTTTGTTTTGGGTAAAAACTAAAAATTTTATTGTCCCCAATCCTCTTCTTCGGTGGGTGCAAGTTCAAGTGTAATCGGGTCAAGTTTGACCACTTCGAGTTCTGCGCCACAGTCGCTGCAACGAATAAGCTCGTGCAGCATGGGGACAGTTTTAAAGGTTACGTCGCCCGCGCATTCTGGGCATTCTGCTGTGTTCATGTTAATTAATCCTTTTTACAGCCATGAGCCGTGAGCTATGAGCTTTGAGTTTTAACTCACGGCTCATGGCTCGCGGCTCACGGCTTTTAAATCACTTTTTTAATTTCTTTGATGTGCATGGTGTGATGCAAATACATCATTTTTAGCATATCGGCTAGCATACACATGCCAAGGGCTGGGTGACGGCCCATAATTGCGAGTTGCTCATCACTTAGCCCACGCGCAAATTCGGCGGTGCGGCTACGTGAATAGGTATAGCGCTCAAATAATTGTTGGTGTGTCATCTCAGCCAGCTTGTTTTTGCGGCTGGCGTTAAACCCATCAATATCAAAACCTTCAGGCGCACCCTCGCCGCCGGTTGAAATTTGGCGAAATTGTGAACGCAAGCCTTCCTCAGACAAAATGAGATGTTCGACCACGTCACGCACTGTCCAATCCGAGCCTTCGCCATGACATGGCTTGGCCCATACTTCGGGTGCGAGGTTAGACAAAAACGCAATAGTTCGTGCCCCTTCATCAAGCAGCTTTTGGGCGATGGGTTCAGCTTTAGACATATGTGTCGATTATACGCAATCTCATCGTTATTGTGCTCACTGCGGGGTGTTATTCATCGCTTATGCATGCCACTACACGAATGGGGGCGGCATCGGTGTGAAATTTGGCGGGCAGCGCCACAATGTCGAATCGCCCAGATGGGCCGAGCGCATGGGCAAGTGTATCCAAATTGCTGAGATTTTCGATGATGAGCACCGGCTTGCGCAGCAATATTTTGTGAATGGGGTAGGGCGGGCGATCTGGGCTGGGGGTGTCTAGCCCGATAATGCTGATGTCAGCAGCGACTAAGGCCTTGGCTAACGCCGCCGATATTTCGGGGTAGTTGGCATAATAATTGGGTTGCCAAAATTGATGATGAAAACCTGTGTTGATCAACACAATATCCCCTTGCGCCAAGCGAATGCCATCAAGCACATCAATATCGATCAAGTCGCGGCCTTTGGCATCAATCAACACCCCGCGCCCAAAGAAACGCGCAATATCAATCTCTGTCAAATACGCGCCGCCTTCGAGCATGTGTAATGGCCCGTCCATATGGGTGCCAATATGCATGCCCGACGTGATCTGATGATCGGTAAACCCATCGTGGCTGATATTGGCGATACAGCAAATTTCGGGCAACGGGTCGCCGGGGTAAGCTGGCATTTGGGCTAACACGGGGTGAGTGAGGTCAATAAACTTCATTATTGAAAAGAAGAAAAAGAGAGAGATTTTGGCTTAGTATAGATGGGAGTATGATCACCTTATTGAAGGCGTTTTTATATGATTAATTTAAGCACGATTGCCCACGAACATTTGCCATTGCGCAAAGTATTAATGCATCGACCGGGCCGCGAATTACGGGCCGTAACCGAGCAAACCCTACGCTATTTTAATTTTGCGGCTGTGCCAAATATAGATGGCTATATGGCTGAGTTTGAAGCCCTCGCCGATGCCATTCGCCAGATGGGAACCGAGATTGTAATGGTGGGTGAGGTGTTAAAAGACGATACCGAAGCCCAAGCCTATATTGGTAAACGCGCCAATATGGTGTTTACTCGTGATCTTGCCATAACAAGCCCGGCGGGGGTGGTGTTGGCAGGTATGGCTATTGAAGGGCGCAAAGGCGACCCCGAGATGATTGGGCGGGTGTGTGGCAAATTGGGTGTGCCGGTGTTGGGGCGTTTAGAACCAGATGGGATGTTGGAAGGCGGCGGCGTGACGTTTTTTCGCGGCGATACCGTTATCGTTGGGCGGTGTCATCGCACCAACGCCGTTGGGCTAAATCATTTCGAGGCGTTGATGACACAGGCGGGGATCAAACGTATGGTTACCATTCCTTGCCCCCCTTGGGATTTTCATATTGATGGCTTTTTGGTGTTTATTGATCATGACCTTGCTATTGTTGACCCAAGCGCGATGCAGATTGGCCCGGCGCTGATTAAAGATCTTGAAACTGGCGAGGTGCGTGAGCGCATGATGATGGATTTTTTGCAAGATGAAGGGGTCGAAATGATTCATGTGACCGAATCGGATGGCTGGGCGGCAGTGAATTTTGTGATGACGGGGCCACGCCAAATAGTGGGGTATGAGTGGGCTGGAAATGTGATGAACGAAGTGGTAAAACGCGGTGGCAAGGCCATTGGGGTGCGTGGGCATGAGTTGCGCAAAGGCAATGGCGGCCCGCATTGTATGACGTGCCCATTGGAGCGCACTATCTAAAGGCGGGGCACTTGCCCCACCTTTAGCAAAATGCCCATGACAACGTCATTACGCAGTTGGTTTTATTTTTTCGCTATCTCATGTTTCTGGGGTTCCACTTTCTTTTGGCAAAAGCTCATCTTTCGTGAAATTGGGCCTTTTTCAATTGTCGCCATTCGTTTTACGATCGCGTGTCTGTTTTTGACCAGCATTATGCGTTCGCAAAAATTGTCGTTCCCGCGTGACAAAAAAACATGGGGCAACCTTGCTGTTTTGTGTTTGTTTTATATGTCTCTTCCCACCTTCTTAAACAGTTGGGGGGTGACGCGGGTTGATACCAATATTAGTTCGATTATCAATGCCAGTTCGCCTTTGTTTGTTTTGGCGAGCACATCGCTTATTTTCCGAGATGAGGCCTTGACGACCCAAAAAGTGTTGGGGGCATTGCTGGGCTTTAGCGGTATTTTGCTCATCATGGGTAGCAATATGCTTGACAGCAGCATTAAATATGACACTTGGGGCATGATTGCCTTGCTGGCTTCGGCGATGTGCTATTCGTTATCACCCGCTTTGGCGCGGCGTATGTTAAACCGACAAAACGCCATTGTGCAAGCGGCCTCGTTAACCGGTATTGCCGCTGTGTATGGCTGGGTGGTCGTGCTGCTCTTTAGTTCGTTTCAATTGCCAACCCAGCCCTTGTCTTGGCTCGGCATTATGTGGTTGGGGCTATTAGGGTCGGGCATGGCAAATCTGTTTTACTTCGATTTGTTGAAATCGTGGGGGCCGGGCCGCACAGGCATGGTGGCCTATGTTGTAACGATTGTAGGTTTGATGCTCGGCACTTTTGTGCTAGGCGAGCGCGTAACTTGGCCGTTGATGATTGGTAGTGTGTTGGTGATGGCAGGAGTGTTGTTTGCGAACCGCCGGACACGCGAAAACTAAAACGATATACTTACCTCATGCCGCCCAAGGTTACATCTGTGCCACATCACCCGCACGATGCGTTTTTTTGCAACCCACTTCACCCACGCATAATTTGAGCAGGTGGTGCATACAGAAATTGACGAACAATTAAATCTTTTCCAAAAAACGCGATATGCCGATCTCACTATATTTCTGCCATGCATAGCTTGGCAGAAATATAGTGAGATCGGCATATCGCGTGAAAAGGCGGGCAACCCTTTTTTATTCTGCTGCGCTTTCGAGCGCCTTTTCAAGGTTGCCTGAAAGTTTGGTGTAAATGGCTTCACTAATCTCGCCATTGGCGAGCCGAATGTCTAATTTGGTGAGGGCATCGCGGATTTGTGCTTTGGTGGTGGGGGCTGTGCCAGCAGGTTGGGCGGCAGCAGTGGGGGCGGTTGGCATGGGTTGTGTCATGCCAGAACTCATGGCTTGTGCCAGCACTTGTCCAATCCCCATGCCAGCGCCTAGCCCAGCGCCGATGCCTGCTGTGCCACCACTGGGGTTTGAAGCGGCCTCGCGCATGGCTTGCCCAGCCTGATATTGCATGTAGTTGACACCTAATGCCCCAAGTGCGCCACGTTGCGCAATGGCTTGCTTCACTGCTTCGCTCGGTTCTACGCCCGATACATATACTTTCTTGAGGTTGATCCCAACTGCGTCAAAATCATCGGCAGCTTTGGCTTGAATGTCGGTGCCGAGTTTGGGTTGTAGTTCAGCCAAATCGAGTAATGATTTGGTTTTCATGGCTGCGCCAAACACACCAGCGATCTCGCTGAGCAATACGCCGCGCAAATAACCCGCCACATCATTGGTGCTATAAGCCCCTTGCACCCCCACAATTTGGTTGATAAAACTGCGTGGGTCTTTGATCGACATGCTATAGGTGCCAAAAGCCTTGAGTTGCACCATGCCCAATACGCTATCTGGCACGGTAATCTCGCCGGGGGTGCCCCACTTCATATCGATAAAATCTTTGGTGGTTACAAAATATACCTCGGCTGGGAAGGGTGTTTTGTTATTGGTGGCCAGCTTTAAAATACCGGTCAAGATTGGTAAGTTTTTGGGGTCAAGCGTGTAACGACCTTCGGTAAAAATGTCCAAAGCCTTGCCTTCTTTGATAAAAATGGCGACTTGCGAAGGCCGCACAATCAATTGTGATCCATAGCGAATGTCACCTTGCCCAACTTCAGGCACACGCTGCATAATATCATTGGGGCCTTGGTCTTCCCATTCAATTACATCAATTATTCGAAAACTCATTGTTTATTTCTCCTATTTATTTTGTTTTACTGATCTTGAAATCTTTTTAGTTGGGGGTATCCCAAAAGACGTAATGCCAAACTCATTATCGCTTCTTATTAAGAAGTGATAGTGACTTCGGCGAAAATTTGCTTTAATTGCCATTATTTATTGAGGGTATTGCAATTATGTCAATCGCCTGTTGCAGCACTTGATCGATTTCGACATTGGCATCGATACGTTCGATTCGTTCGCCGCTCATTTGTAAAAATGTAATGGCTTTTTCGTATTTGGCTCGCATCATTTCAGATTTAGCATCAAATAGTTCGACCATGCCGCCGCGAATTTGTCGGCGTTGCCGCGCCGTTTCGGGGCTTACATCTAAGAATAACGTTAAATCGGGTTTGAGTGCCTGACGATTTACTGACATTATTTCATCCATCGAAATTTCGGCAGTAGATTGGTAGACCAAAGATGACATTCGGTAGCGATCACAAATCACCAAGTGTTCGGGTTTCTGTAAAAATGGCAATACTTCACGCTGTAAATGATCTTCGCGGTTGGCTGCATAGGCTAATAATAATGTTCGATCTGACACGACGATCTCACGGCGCAAGGCCTGCCGAATAAAGACCCCAGCACAATAATCATTATGCGGCTCATAGGTGTGCAATACACTGGCCTGGCCCAAATTGTTTTTGAAATGTGCAGCTAAGCGCTTACTTAGCTCGGTTTTGCCTGATCCGTCAAGCCCCTCAATGACAATAAAACTAGACAATGGTTAATGGTTAATGGTTAATGATTAATGATTAACCATTAACCA
>CAZLOF010000106.1:0-10471 GCA_964560745.1 uncultured Thermoflexus sp. | reverse complement strand
GAGCTGGCGATGGCCTGCGACATCACCATCGCCGCCATATTATCGGTAATGAGGGTTACGGGGATGCCAGCACGTTGCAATTCCCAAGCCGTCAGACGCGCCCCTTGTAATAGCGGGCGGGTTTCATCGGCAAATACATGCACCTGTTTGCCTTGCTCGGCTGCCATATAAAACCCAGCCAACGCCGTACCCCATTGGGCGGTAGCCAAACCACCGGCATTGCAATGCGTCAACCAGCCGTCGCCATTGTTAATCAACGCTACGGTATGCTGCCCAATCGCGCGGCATACGGCGTTGTCTTCAGCAATCATATGAATGGCCTCGTTGAGAATTTTAGATTTTAGAGCTTGAATTTTGGATTGGGCTGGAGCTTGATCCTCAATTCTTAATCCGGCCTCTGTATTCACCAATTGCTTCACCCGATCGAGCGCCCAAAACAAATTAACCGCCGTTGGGCGCGAGGTCGCAAGATAAGCCGCCACCCGATTCACATCGGCGATAAAAGCATCGATTGTGGCCGCCGGGCTGTGGCGCACGCCTAAATAGACCCCAAATGCAGCCGCAATGCCAATGGCAGGCGCGCCGCGCACACGCAACATTTTGATGGCCTCCCACATCGCCTCAGCATCATCAATATCAATGTATCTTAGCTCGGTGGGTAATAGTGTTTGGTCAATAATACGGCAAGTGCCGCCAGCGGAGGGTATCACCCACTCAATGGTTTTAACGGGTTCGGTTGTTTGTTTCATTTGGCCGCGATTGTATAGTGTTACAGTGGCATCGTCTGAAATGGCACAAGCCCGGGCTGGCCGGGCGCATAACGCACCTGTCGCGTTGCCAATTCAGCCACACACGACCAAAGTGTGCTGAGCGCCCCGCCGCGCCCGCAAATGGGTATGGTGCGATCTGCCATTATTTGCTCAGCTATGTCCAACAGGGTCTGGGGCGTTACTGGGTTGAATGAAACCTGTGGCTGTTCTAAAAACGCCAAACGACATTCAGAATTGCGCGTGACGCGGCGGCCTTGAAATGGCAACAAATCTGGGTGGGTAAAGTGGTTGGTGGCGGCAATACAGGCATTGCCAGCGTCGCGCAGGCGTACGGCACGTGGGTCAGCCTCAATCACAAATGCCTCTTGCGAATCTGCCACCAAATAATTGAGCGAACTAAGATGTGGAATGTATAACAGCCAATCAAGCGCCTGACGTGCTGTTGCACAGTTTTCTAGCACTAATCGTGCCATCAAATGAAAGGGGATACCCGGCTTGATTGCTATCTCATGCGGTGTATCGGTCATCACCACATGCAACGAAATAAAAACGCCATGTTGGTTAATGCCATCGTAGCGCCCAGCTGGCACACCACCCCGCGCCCCCAGCGACGCATAAAAACTGTTTTCACCATTTGCCGATGTAAAACGAATACGTTGGCGGCGGGTTTGTTGCGGCCAATAATCATAATTGCGCCCAATTAACATATGCGGCCCAACCCGCCATGCAAAAGTAGAGCAGCCTTCAGCATCATTTGAGGGTGCAAAACCGGCCCGCACTCGAATACGCGCCTTGAGGTCAACCCTACAACATTGCTGCCAAAATGGTGCAAAATGTTGTCGTTGCGCCTCAGCATAAGCCTTGTTTTCTTCAACCAAATCGGGGGCAACCTCATTTAATACCGCCAAACACTCATTTGTAAAATGCAATGAGGCCGGTGCGGCCCACCATGGCTGCATTTTAAATGGTGGGTCTTGTGAGCCAAGCTCATAGCCTAAATCGGCATGGCTGCCCGCAAGGTCAAGAAAACGATAATCGGGTGTTTCCACCCAATCATTTTAGCGCCAAGTTGATGGCTGTAAGCCATAGCAAGCCGTGAGCCATGAGCTTTGAGCTTTGAGTCATGAATCATGAGTCACGACTCAAGGCTCACGGCTCATGGCTCATGGCTTGCTATGGCTCATCGCCAAAAAGCCACGCAAACAGGGGTTGGCACGGCTAACACTTGGCCAGTGGGCGCAAGCAGGCCAGTTTGGGCGTTGATGTGATAAACCGCAATACTGCTGCTATTTTGGTTGGCCGCCAACAAAAATTTGCCCGATGGATCGATAGCAAAATTGCGGGGGAATTTGCCTTGGGTCGCCTCATAGCCAAGCGCGGTTAGTTTGCCATTGCTCCCATCAATTGCAAAAATAGCAATGCTGTCATGACCACGATTTGAGCCATATAAAAATTTGCCCGCTGCGTCAATATGAATATCGGCGCAATAACTTGTGCCACCAAAATCGGCGGGGACGGTTGAAACAGTCTCAATAGGGGTTAATTCACCCGTTGCCGCGTGATAACGAAAAGCTGTTACAGTTGAATCTAACTCATTGATGGCATAAACATAAGATTTAGGATGAAATGCAATATGACGCGGCCCAGCACCGGCTGGGGTTGCGCCAGTGCCTGTATTCACCAGTTTATTGGCATCCCACGCATACACCATCAAACGGTCAAGCCCCAAGTCTGCGGCTATGACATGCTGATTTTGTGGGTCAATTGTCACTGAGTGGGCGTGTGGCCCTTCTTGGCGGCTCGCATTCACGCTGCTGCCGCGATGTTGCACCACATCACTTGCGGCATTCAACCCGCCGTTGGCTTGCACGTTATACATACACACATTACCAGTGCTGTAATTAGCCACAAATACAAAACGCCCAGTGGCATCAATTGCCACATGGCAGGGCGAATTGCCATGTGTGCTTTGGCGGTTAATTTCGCTTAATGCGCCTGTGGTGGCATCAATATTAAAAGCGATCACCTCGCCCAATGCGCCAGTGGCCTCGCTAACGGCATAAAGCACTGGCAAAGTTGGGTGAAACGTAAGAAATGATGGATTGGAAATACCGGCAGTGACACCAAGCACTCGCAATTCGCCTGTATTGGTATTAAATTTAGCATGATAAATACCTTCGGCATTGCCATTCACATGCGGCAGTTTTTCGGTATAGGTTCCAATATAAACCCAACGCTCAGAATTAAGATTTTGGGAGGAAATATTTTGAACAGTCATAAGACTGTATTTTAGCCAGCAAACGAAAAGGGTTAACGCTTGCGCACTGGGGTTGGGGTAGCACGTATTTGTTTTTTAACTGTCTGCACAGCAGGCTGGGGTGGATTACGTATTGCAGCAGGCGCAACCGCTTGGCGGGCTACAGGTTTGGGTATTGGGGTGTTTATCAATTTAGGCTGGGTAATTGGGGCGGCAACGACCGTTGCGTTTACAGCGACAGCAACCGCAGGGGCATTGCGTTGTGCTAACCATGTTGGTAACAGACAAATATCATCAACATACAAATTCCCATCTTCGCCATTGGTCCACGCCCACACTTGGGCGCGGGTTGCCCCCCAAGGCGCAACCGCAGTGATGGTATAAGTTGCATATGTGCTGGCAATATTATCAACCGAATACATCGCCAATTTGCTATTGCCGCCATCCCAAAATGCAATGCCAAAACCAGCCCAAACTGGCTTGCCAGTGCGTTTGGCCCATAATGATAAGGTGTAGCTCGATGCGGCAATGGCCGGAACCATTTGCCCTGCGCCGCCTACACTCGGACCAATTTGCAACGCTCGACCAATATGTGACTCACCTGAAACCGCCGCCCCACCCAAATCTTCCCAATTTGCTAAGCCCTCGACAAACGTCGGGTTTTTTAGCAAATTACCTTCACACGGCTGTGCTTCTGGCTCTATTTTAGGGGTTGGGGTCGGCACAATTATCGGCTGCCAATTTTGTAATAAGGGATTGAGAACTTCAAACCAAGCAAGGGCAACTTTACGCGCCCCAGCATTTGTAAGGTGAAAACTGTCATGAAAATCACCATTTTGCAGTGGAATGGCGTTTAAATCAACAAAATAAATGCCATTATCGCGATTTTGCCCAAGCTCACGCGCCATTGTGTTCACCATACGATACGCAGGCCAATCGGCCCCATCGCGCCAACTGACCCGCAATAATGACGATACAATAATTTTGGCATTTGGCGCAAACTCTCGAATGCGGTTGACTAGCCCTTTTAATTGCGATGCTGCACGATCAGGATCGACACTGCGATTTACCCCAGCCCCGCCAACTGTAACGACTTGCGGTAGCATATCGTTGATGCCGATATTTAACAATACAATGTCTGGGCTGCTCTGTTTAAGCCAATTTTCAACATTGTCATATAGGTTGTAATGTTCAGGGCCACAAGCCAATTCGTTATTGATGGTGTTGCAATAGCGGGCGTTATCGGGGCCAATGGTAAAACCCGCATGGCCTTCATGGTCTTCATCGGCCTCAATCGCCGTTGAGCTAGCTTGGCTGCCCACAAAGTCAATTTTATGCCCGGCTGCTGTTAATAATTGGTATAAATGCCCACGATAGCTTTGGTATCCATTTGCGCCCTCACCTGCCGTGAGTGAATCACCCAAGGCCATAATTTTGACGGGCGAGGCTGCTTGGTGATGACTTTCGTTGTTAGACGAAGCATAAATTGAAGCTCCAAAATTGGTTGTTGCCACTCCGATGGCAATAACCAAGCGGCTAATGCCCCCCAAAAAACGTGTCTTAAACACCGGTAAGAAACAGCCTATTTCGCCCAAGATATCAGAATTTTGAGCAATTCTAGTAGACTTGTCGTGGGGCGAAAGTCTTAGAAATTGGCTAGCGCAAGCGCTAACGCAGCACTTGCGCTGGGTTACCCGCCGCAACTGCGCCTGCCGGCACATTGCGGCTAACCACGCTACCAGCGCCAATCGTACAACCTTTGCCAAGTCGCACGCCTTTTAAGATTAGGCTATGCATACCAATAAAAACATCATCTTCAATGATAACGGGGGCATAAGCGCCAGCGTTAAAGTCGCGTAGTCTTTCAGTGGGGTCGAGTGGGTGAAAATCGGTATCAATGATGACGGCATTCGCGCCAACGACGACATTATTGCCAATTTCGATTTGCGACATAGCGACCAAACTTACGCCAGTAAAGCCGCAATTGTTACCGACGCGAATGGTGGCATTGCGGCTACGGGTAGCAACAACACAAGCATGATTCGGCGCTAATGGGTTAGTCGCGTGCCAAGACCGCATCCACAAAGCGTCGCCAAACTCAATGGTGCTGCCGCGATAACGCTGAATGGTAGGCATGCCAAACATCACCCAACCACGCCCCCAGCGTATGCCATGCAAGGCAAAGCCCAGCCGTATAAATGGCAACGCCAGCACGCGGCGAACATTATTGGTGATGCGCCAAGGCATGTCAATTAACATAACAGTGAAGATTAATAGTCAATGGTTAATGCTCTATAGTTTTCACTAAAAGCAGCACGCTTTATTCACTTCGTATCGCAATCGTTTCATCCCTTGCTCATCTTTGCTATCCCTCCTTAACATAGGCCAATAATCTGGCCCCCTTTAAAGAGGGATAGTGAAATTGACAATCTATTTTGCAGAGATTGTGTAACCCCCATCAATGATGATGGTTTGACCGCGAATCATATGGGCATCGGGGCTGCACAAGAAAGCGACACATTTGGCGACATCATCAGGTGTAACCAATTTACCAGCGGGGGTGCGCTCGATAGCGCCGCTCACCATTTGATCTTTAAAGGTGATGTAATTAAGCGCATCAGTTTCAATCACTCCGGGTGAAACGGCGTTGCACACGATATTGAGCGGTGACAACTCAACCGCGCAATAGCGCGTCACCACTTCGAGCGCGCCCTTTGATGCACCAATGACAACATAATCGGGCAAAGTGCGCAAGTTGCCAATGCTCATCATATTAACAATAGCCCCGCCGCCCCGTTGGGCCATAATGGGGGCGGCTTTTTGCGACGTAAATAGCGCAGCACGAGCGTTAATATTCATCGTCCAGTCCCAACCCTTAATTCTTTGTTCGAGCACAGGCCGAAAATAACCCGACGCGGCATTATTGATCAAAATATCAAAACCGCCAAAGGCGCTAACGGCTTCGTCGATCAGTTTCTCAATTTGGTCGGGCTCGCCCATGTCAGCTTTTACGGCAATAGCTTTGCGCCCCATCGCTTCAATCTCACGCATGGTTTCTTCGGCTGGCTCGCGTTTGCGAAAATAATTAACCACAATATCGGCCCCTTGGCTAGCAAGGTTAAGCGCAATGGCGCGCCCAATACCGCGTCCGCTGCCGGTGACTACGGCTACTTTGTTTGAAAAATCGTATGGCATATCAAGTTTGAATTATCTCTAATTTATAAGCTGCATACATATAGTTATCCAGAAAATTCTTTTCCAGAGGTTTTCGCCAATTTCACTATATCTCTGCCAAGCTACGCTTGGCAGAGATATAGTGAAATTGGCATATCGCATTTTTACAAAAGATTTATCTGGACAACTATATCTTCTCAATAATTCGGGGCGGCCTCAAAAAGGCTGCCATAGTGATTTCGGCAAAAATTTGTTTTAATTGCTATTGTTTGCGTTGGGCACTTGTATACTTCGCGCCCATCGCGCTACTTAATAAGTGCGTAAAATTCACCGAAGATACAACCATGCCAGAATATGTCATTAAGGGTGGTGTGCGACTTCACGGCGAAGTTACACCATCAGGCAACAAAAATGCTGCCCTTCCACTCATTGCCGCCACCTTGCTTACCGATGAACCCGTTACCCTGCACAATGTGCCACGCATTCGTGATGTGTTGGCATTGCTTAAATTAGTTGAATCATTGGGGGCTAATGTTGAATGGGTTGCTGACAATAGCGTACGTGTTCATGCAAAAAGTGTTAACACCACCACCCTCGATTCAGATTTATGTCGCGCCATTCGCGCTAGCATTTTATTGGCTGGGCCAATGTTGGCCCGCACCGGCCAAATTACCCTGCCGCCACCCGGCGGTGATGTGATTGGTCGCCGCCGCCTCGACACCCACTTTTTGGCCTTGCGGGCCTTGGGCACCGAGATCAATATTGGGCGCGATTTTGGGTTTTCGGCGCAGCAACTTACAGGGGCCGATATTATGTTAGATGAGGCCAGTGTCACCGCGACCGAAAATGCCATCACTGCCGCTGTTTTGGCGCGGGGCAGCACCATTTTGCGCAATGTAGCCAGCGAACCACATGTGCAAGACTTGTGCCATTGCTTGGTCAAAATGGGCGCTCATATTCATAATATTGGCTCAAATGTGCTCACCATTCATGGTGTGCAAAAATTGCATGGCTGTGAATTTACAGTCGGCACCGATAATATCGAAGTGACCAGTTTTATCGTGTTGGGGGCCGTCATCGGCGATGGGATTCTCATTCGCAATGCCCGCCCCGAAGACCACCGTATGACGCATATTATGTTGGGGCGCTTGGGGATTGAATTTGAGCGACGCGGCGAAGATATTTTTGTGCCGGGCGGTCAACAGCTGCGGGTCGTGCCAGATCTTGGTGGGGCCATTCCTAAAATCGATGATGGTATTTGGCCAAGCTTTCCAGCCGATGCCATGAGCCTTGTAGTCGTAGCAGCCACCCAAGCCGAAGGCACAATCATGATTCACGAAAAAATGTTTGAGAGCCGCCTCTATTTTGTCGATCGTTTAATAGGCATGGGAGCACAAATTGTGGTGTGTGATCCACATCGTGTCGTAATTCAAGGCAAATCACAATTGCACGATGATCGTGTGCAAAGCCCCGATATTCGGGCTGGTGTAGCGCTAGTAATTGCGGCTTTGTGTGCCGAAGGTGAAAGCGTGATCGGTAATATTTCGCAAATTGAGCGTGGCTACGAAAAGTTTGATGAGAAATTGCGCAAATTAGGGGCGCAGATCGAGCGAAAATAAACAGAATGCCAAAATCTGTAGCGGTCAAGATGATTCTGGACTTGTAAAATTGTAGTCGCGCCCGTGTATCGTCTCAATAATTCGGGGGAACCCCAAAAGGCGTAATGCCAAACTCACTATATGACCTTTGCGGGTAGCGGCTTTGCCACTGCCCGCAAAGGTCATATAGTGAGTTTGGCGAAAATTTGTTTTACTTACCCCTGTTTTTTGAGGTGATACCATCCATCCATAAAATTTCTCAGAACTAGTTTTTTCAGTATATTTAACGATTATTATGTCAGAGACACATCCTATTATCATTGCTGGGGTTAAGCGAGACCTGCCCTTAATGGCAGTTGCGCCCGGGGTTCGGATCGCCGTGCTAAATATTTTGGGCGATACCGAATTGGTGCAAGCGGCGGCCAAGGCGTTGGCACAATTAATCCCTGCGCAAGCCGAAATATTCGTAACTGCCGAGGCCAAAAGTATTCCATTGGCCCATGCTTTAGCCGTTGAGGTGGGGCTTTTGCGCAACACGGCGATGCCCTACGTGGTATTGCGCAAAACCTACAAACCTTATATGGGTGATGCTCTTTCAGCCGAAACTTTGTCTATCACAACCGGCAAACCCCAAACACTGTATTTGGATGCGAAAGATCGCGAACTTATTGCAGGCAAAAAAGTGATTGTGCTGGATGATGTGATTAGCACAGGCAGCACTTTGCAAGGAATGCGCTTAATTTTACAAAAAGCCAATGCCGAAGTGATTGGCGATGCCGCTATTTTGACCGAAGGCGACCGCGCCAAATGGTCACATATTATTGCGCTTGGGCATTTGCCGGTTTTTGTAGATTAACCATAACGAATAACACGGTTTTATCTGGCGTTTTGTCTTTTGTGTGTCTGCTACACTATCTAAATGAACGCACTTATACAGCGCATTATGCGCGATGGTCGTAATCTCGGAAATGGGATTTTGAAGGTTGATGGGTTTATCAATCACCAAGTTGACCCAGTGTTGATGCAATCTTGCGGCGAAGCACTAGCGCAACGATTTGCCCATGTGGGCGCACAAAAGATATTGACGGCTGAGATTTCAGGCATTGCACCGGCAGTGATGACAGGGGCATTTCTGGGCTTGCCAGTGGTATATGCCCGCAAAAAGAAACCCGTCACCATGCCAGCCAAGGTTTATCACACTCAAGCCCCATCTCACACCAAAGGCGTGATGGTTGATTTGATCGTATCATCAGAGTTTGTTCATGCGGGTGAGCGCATTTTAATTATTGATGACTTTTTGGCCACTGGTTTAACCACCGAGGGGTTGGTGCGGTTGGTGCAACAAGCCGATGCCCAATTGGTTGGCATTGGGGCTTTGGTTGAAAAGCAATTTGAAGGTGGGCGAGCGTTGTTGGCGCAATATGGTGTGCCCATTGAAACACTTGCGACCATCGTCAATATGGATGATGGCAAGATTGCCTTTTAATCATTAAATGTTGGCAACAATAATGCGCACATCATGGTTTAATGGTTTGCTACCATGATTTCACGTCGTTCACTTCTCACTGTTATAGGCAAAAGCACCTTGGCGCTGATGGCGGTTAACTTGCCAAGTCAGCTTATTTATGCGCGCCAAAGCGCTGTGTCACCACCGTTGCCCAAACTACGGCTAACAGTCGATTATGTGCTCGATTCATCCCCCACCATTGGCAGCCAAAGCAGCCCCGTGTTGCCAGCCAATACTGTTTTACCTATTATTGAGCAGGTAATGGGCACACCCTATGGCGAAAATAATAACGCGGTATGGTTTCGCACGGCGGGGGGGTATGTGCATTCGTCTTATGTGCAGCTGGTGGATGACCGCCCAAATGCGCCTGTTTCGGTGGCCGAGGCCCGCGCCAAATTTTGGGCCGAGGTCACTGTGCCTTATGTCGGCATTTTAGCCCAGCCAAATCGCTCGGCTAAAGTAAATTATTTGGCTTATTACAGCTCGGTTTATCGCGTGGTTGATGCGGTGCAAACCGCTAACGAATGGTGGTATCGAATTGGTGACGGGGTGCGTGGGGGCGGTTATGTGCCAGCCTATGCCATGCGGCGTTTTGACCCCGCCGAGCTTGCCCCCATTTCGGCCAATATTAATGCTGCCAATAAACGGCTAGATGTTGATTTGCGCACCCATTTGGTGACGGCTTTTGAAAATAATCGCGCCGTTTTTCAGGCCAAATGCGCCAGTGGTGAGCGGGTGGCAAATAAATATACGCCAGCGGGTAGCTATCGCGTTATTCAAAAAGCGCCAACCACCCACATGAGCGGTGCCCAAGGCCGAACCGATGCCTATGATTTACCGGGTGTGCCTTTTCCAACTTACTTCACCAATTCGGGGATTGCTTTTCATGGGTCTTATTGGCATTTTGATTGGGGCGCTCGCCGCACACACGGCTGTATTAATTTGAGCAGCGCCGATGCAATGTGGATTTGGCGCTGGAGCACCCCGCGTGCCAATACGGTGGCGGCGCGGCAATATGCTAGCCGCAGCAGCCCCGGCACATTGGTTGTGGTGCGTGATTCATAATTTTTGGCATTGTCTCAATAATGAGTGGTAAAACAGGTTTTCGCCGAAGTCACTATCGCTATTGCCCCTGTAGGGGCAATAGCGATAGTGACTTCGGCAT
>CAZLOF010000105.1:0-10538 GCA_964560745.1 uncultured Thermoflexus sp. | reverse complement strand
GGCATAGGTGTTTTCTAATCATAGGGCACATGATACTATTGGGTGATTGGTTTGCATAGCCGGCGTGACGCTAATTTAATGAAAACTAGCAAGTCCGTATTTATTTGTTTACATGCTTAAATTTGGAATAAAACTTGGGTTGCTAAGTAGTGTGCTTAGCCTGTTTGTTTATTTTGGCGCTTCATTTGAGCCAACGTTGCGCACAAAGGCAAATACCCAATTTCAGCAGAATTGGATTGCTGGGCAAGCCGTGGCGGTGGAAAATATTAAGAAGTGGGAATTTAAGAATATTCAATTTAACGAGCAATATATCCAATCACTACAACAACCAAATCAAATTATTGTGCTTGGGTCAAGCCATATGATGTTTGTAAATGCAGCACAACTCAATTCTTCTTATGCCCCACTCAAGCCCAATATCACATTTTTTAATCATTGGATCACAGGCATTAATCAAGGTTTAGACATCCCACAGCATTTTTATGAGCAATATCGTCAACGGAAACTAATCCCCAAATTGGTGGTTTTGGGTATTGACCCATGGTTGTTACAGGGTGGATTTAGCACTCAGCAAGCTGTTAATGAAACCACTGGCTCAGACCCATTTGCTACTTCAGGAAAAAACACGCAAAATACGGCCCCCGTATTAAACATAATTCAAATGAACTTGAATATGTTTGACCCAAAACCAATTTTGGCTGAATGGCAACGAAATATTAACAACAAAATTCAAAGGTTCCAATATATATTTACCACGTTTTTTCCAACTTGGGCTACAATTACTTTGCCAATGACGGTTAGCCATGTGATGAATCGAGACGGCAGTTTTATTTGCGCCCCCGACGTCATTCGCTGTCAATGGGATAATGTCGAAGCACAACGACAAAAAGTGCGTGAAGGGTTGCCCAAAAATATCGACATCTTTTCTCAACCCATAAACCCGGCATTACAGCAACAATTTGAGGCATGGATTGGGGATATGCAAAATAACGGCAGCAAAATCATTTTTGTGATGACCCCGTTACACCCAATCACTTATGACACCGTGAAAACCATCCCCAATTTTCAACCAATCGATGTATATTATCGCCGTGTGGCAACTCAATATAACATTCCCTTGGTTGGTTCATTTGATCCCGCAAGCTGTGGCTTAGACGAAAGCCATTTTGTCGATTCTGATCACCTTAATGAGCTTGGCACAGCCAAATTGTTGTCGCAACCGAATTGCACGGTAGGCCCTTGGGCCGAAGTCATGGCTACCATTCAACGTTAAATCCTTTCAATTTACACATTATGATTAAAGTGACGGCAATTGTGCCAGTTTTTAATGAGAAGCATTTGGTCAAAAGCAGTTTGGCGCGACTTTTGGCGTTACAGTTTTCACACGGGGCAATTTCACAGGTGGTCGTTGTCGATGATGGCAGCATCGATGGCTCGTGGGGCGTGTTGCAGGCAATTGCGGCTGAAGATGCGCGGGTGCTACTCATTCGGCACGAAAAAAATATGGGTAAAGGGGCAACGATTCGGAGCGCTTTACCTCATGCTACCGGCGATGTATGTGTGGTTCACGATGCCGACCTAGAATATAACCCAGCCGATATTCCAAATTTATTGCAGCCATTTTTAGATGAAGGGGCCGATGCCGTATTTGGGTCACGTTTTATGGCTGGTTCATCTCGGCGAGCTTTAATGTATCGTCATACATGGGTGAATCGGGTCTTGACTGGGCTGGTATGCTGGTTTACCGATCTTTATTTGACCGATGTCGAAACGAGCTATAAAGCCATTCGCACCGAGCTGCTCAAATCGTTGCCGATTCGAGCCAATGATTTTAGGGTAGAGATTGAGATAGCCATGAAATTGGCAAAAAGACGGGCGCGGATTTTTGAAGTGCCGATTCGTTATTCGCCACGCAGCTATGAAGAAGGCAAAAAAGTGCGGGCTAAGGATGGCTTTTTGGCGCTTTGGGCCATTTTGCGCAATTGGGTGATCGATGATATTTATCAGCAAGATGCTTATGGCTCGAATATTTTAAACGATTTGCAAGATGCACGTCGGTTTAACCAATGGATGGGTGACACCCTGCGACCATATATTGGCGACCGTGTGATTGAGGTCGGATGTGGCATTGGTACGCTGACCAATCAATTTATCCCACGCGATCATTATTTGGCCGTCGATATCAACCCGCATTATTTGCGCTATATGCAAGCTTATGCGATGGGCAAACCTTATTTGCAAGTAGCCTATATGGATGCAACCAATCGGGCTGATTTTATTGCTCACGCCGAGCAATTTGATACCGCATTAATGATTAATGTGCTTGAACATGTAGCCGATGAGCAGGCGGCCTTAGCCAATTTATCGCATGTGCTTAGATCGGGTGGGCGCTGTGTCATTCTTGTGCCACAGCACCCCAAGCTATATGGCACACTAGACGTGGTTTTAGAGCATCGTGAACGTTATACGGCGGATGGGTTGAGAGCCTCGTTAGAGAAAGCAGGTTTTCAAGTCGAGCGGATTTTTGATTTTAACCGTATCTCGGTGCTGGGTTGGTGGCTCAATGGCAAAATTTTGAAGAAATCGTCTTTTTCGCGAGTCCAAATTAAGGCATTAGAAATGCTCATGCCTTTTATTCGGCGGCTAGATCGCTTTTTACCTTATCGTGGCATTAGCGTGATTGGGGTTGCGGTTAAACATTGATTTAGGCTGTTCAGCGAAAATAATTGCTTGAAATCTTAAAACCCACCCCTAACCCCTCCCAATGGGAGGGGTTAGGGGTGGATCAATAGGTGAACTCCGTCATTTATTTTTGCTGAGTAGCCTTATACCCGACAAACGGCATGATTAACCCGCAAGTGATTAGAATATAAATGACAAACTCGGTCGAGTAGACATAGCGTTTATCAGGCACACCCGAAATTGCAACAGCGCATAAAGTTGCATTACCAAGCACACATAATATTAATAGCAAGGTAAAAAAGGCATTGCCTGATTTGCCTCGTGAATAGGTGAATCTTGCAATTGCCAATATTGCCGCGATGAGTAATACCCATGCCCAACCAGTACGTTGAAAAACAAAATCGCGCCAGTGTGCCAGTTGCCGATAAATATCGGCGAGCGGGGCTTGGGGTGAGGCCACTATTTTTTTGCCGTTGATGGTTGAAACAGTGTAACCAACCGGTTGACGCGGGTTATAGTAGTCGCCACGGGCTTGAACCCGTTGCACTTGTGGGGCAGCTTCGACAAAGGTTTCGTAATATTGGGTAGCTGGCGCATGAGAATAAAAATCTCCCCAAATGGTCGCACCCATCCACAGAAAAAACTCGCGGTGGACGGCAGCAATATATTTGACATAAACTAAAGGATTTTGACGAATGCCGACCCAATTAAGCTGGTTTTGGGTGTTAAGCGAATTAAGATAGCGCTCATTACAGTCATCTGTGGTAAACCCGGTTTTTTTTGCCAAAAAACCGGCGGCAACCCCCATCGTTTTATCCATCGTTTGTTGAAATCGATAGAGATCCCAACTATCACTGATAATGTCTTTATCGGTATCGCTAATGGCTAGATTTTTGGCGCGAATGGCCTCATTCATGTCGGGCGATAGAGAAGGGTCGGGTTGAATATGCGCCCATGTCCAATAAGTCACTTCTAGGCTTTGCAGGCACGAAAAACCAACGATACCGGTGGTGGCCCAGTTATAGCCAAACAGCAAGCACAGCGGGGTGAGCAATGGCGCGAGCAAGGCCGACGGCAAGCGCCATGACCGATAGCGCAATAAGGCCCATAACGCCGCCAGCAAAATAATGGCGATCAAAAATGCGCCATTCGGGCGAATGGCACAAGCCATGCCAATTAAAAACGCGCCCGCCACTGCAAACATTGGTTTTTGGTGTATGAGGGCAATATAAACACACGTCAATGCCCACAACATCGCATTCACGTATAGCCCATCTGTAAGCAGATATAGATCCCATGCAAGATGCATGGGGGCACTGCAATAAATAGCCAATGCTAATGATATCGATAATACCAAGCGTGGCTGATACTTGGCAAGCAGAATTGGAATGCCGAGCAATGTGAATAAGGTGATTATGCACTGGGCAAAAATCACTGCCATTGGGTTGTGGCTAAATAGCCGCACAAACCACCAGAATAACGGGTAGCCCGGGGTGCGAAAGCTAAATGACGGGATTTGACCAGATTCAAGATTGGCAACTTGCTCTAAATAAGCTGGCGTGTCGGGCGCAACATAAGGCAGGGGGTAGTAAATGAAAAATGGCAGGCGTGAGAGGGCAAAAATGACGAAAATAAGGGCAAGCCCAAGCGCAAGCTGGGCGTTGCGCCATTCATAGTCTAATAAGAAATGGGTAATTGTAAATTTAAATTTTAGTTTTGGCACAAGCGTTTATAAAATGCTTAAAACTTAAGCAAATACTAAGAAGATACAAAATTAAGTAATTTTGCTTTTAAACAATGGAAAGTTGGTGCATGATCTGTTTTAGCATATAGATAATGGATCAATCGGCGCACCTCTTGCTTAATTGCCGCCATTTCATGATTGGGGTCGATCTGTGGCGGCGCTGAAGGCGGCGTGTTTAGGTCGAGCAAGGTGGTTTTATTTTGACCGATCACGTCATTGATAATTTGCTGTGTAAGAGGTGTGACTTTGTGTTGATAAATATTCCACCAAGGCCAAATTGACATCATTGGTTTAGCCACAACCTGAGGGATTGCATTGACCCTATGCCCAACATGGCTTATGCCATGAGCAATAAATTGAATTAAGTGTTTATCGGATGGCACAGCCGAAGTAAGATCAACTGCGCTGCGTTCTAGCTCATGCACATACCAACGATATGTCTTGCAAATCCGTTCGGCCTTCCATCCATCTCGCAAGGCTTCTTCGATCTTGGCAATATAGGTTTCTTTGTTGGTACCAAGATAATTTAAATCGGCTGGATAGGGTGTAAAAACATCGGAATAGATTACAACGGGTAGCCCTAACATCGTCATTTCTTTGCCGGTGCTAGACCATGCGTTGAGGAAAACATCGGTTTCTTCAGCTAAGTCGTAAATTGAGAGCTGATCTGCCGGCCAGTTGACTTTAATATTGTCGGGTAGTTTTTTTAGGCGAGCCTCAAGCATTAATGAATGCTCTGAGCGGTGGCCACGAAATTCTCGCGGATGCACGCGAATAATTAAAAATTTATCTGGTTGTGTGCCAAAATAGCCAATGAGAAAATCGATCCAATCGAGTTGACGCGGGAATAATAGGTCATCGCTATTGGGTGATGCGCCGACTAGTTGATAAGCCAATTGTTCGTCGTAGCTGCTCATTAACGCTGTGATGAGCTTTTGATGTGGGGCAACACCAAATTTAGTGCGAATTGCCGAATTACTTTTGGTGGATGAAAATACATTGTGATGCCCGCCCTTGATCAACTTGCGGGCATGTTGTGTTACCTTGCGTAATGACTGATGTGATACAGGCTGGTTGGCATATTCAGGCCAGTGTGAGATGATATTTTTATAAAAACCGTAACTGCCCGATGTGCCTCTCGTCAACATCATATTTTGCTGTGAGTTGACAAGGCTGCGGCCTCCATGCACCCAATAGACCGGAATGCCGCGTGATTCGGCCAATTTGCAACAGGCCCGATTGACTGAATACATAGGGTTGTAAACCATCACTCGATCTGGCTGTTCTTGTTCAAAAATGCGTTGTAATGCAAAAATAGCAGATAGCACATTGCGTAACGTGTTGGTGTAATCTTGCCATTGATTGGGTGTAAATTCGAGCAAAATTTGTTTGTAACGCAACAGATAGTCGTGTAAAGCAATGCGCCCGACTTCGAGACCGCAAAATTGGGCATCAAGAATCGTTGCTGGGGTAACCTCGTTGATCGCTTGTGTGATTCGTGCCGTGTCTTCTGCTTTGACAAACTGCCCATAATCATAACCTCGAAACCCAAACTGTTGTTTGGCGACCTTCGCGTTGATTTGGCAATAGTTGCACACCCGTTGTTTTACTTCAATCGGACTTTCAAAGGTCAGTTTGAAAGATTCCATTGAGACGCACAAGTGCGGCATTTGGCGATCACACGTGACATACACCACTTGATGACCATGCTCTTGAAGTGATTTGAGCATCACAGCTTCAGGGAAAGCATGTTCCCAAATTGCCGCGTGGGGTGCAAAGCAAAGAATTTTGAGTTTTGACATGTTGAGGCCGCAGGGCTATAAATTGAGCTTTTTGCGCAAAAGTTGCCATACGCTGATTATGTTTGTAATGGAAATGATCTTGAGTTGTATAACAACAAACCCATAACAGATTAAGATGATACCGGTCATTAAAATCAGCCATAATGGATGCGCATTGCCGACATAGATCATACCACTGGCACAAAAAATAGATACAAAGCCTAATAACAAGAGCTTTTTTATTGGATACACGGCACGATACCAACGTTGTGACACCTTGAACAGCAGCCCAACCAGCACCATATTTGAAATACAAGCTGATAAAGCCACCCCAATGGTGCCAAAATTAGGGGCTAACAGTATATTGGCGGCGATATTACATAACCCAGACGCTAAAATGAGCCACATTAAGGTTAAGGTGCGCTTGGATAAGAAAAAGAGTGGGGTAAAAAGGGCAACCATTGGCCCAGAAAAAAATTCGGTTGCCAAAGCCAATGGCACATAACGAATGGCAGGCAAGTATTGATTGGTTGCGATGAGTGGCAAACCAATGGGAACCGTGCCAATAAAAAACAAACCCAACCCAAGTGCTGCCGCCACAATGAGCAATACATAATTGGCATTTTCTTCTAGGTCAAGCTTTTTTAGGTTGGCCTCGAAAAATGCCGGGCCACGTGCCATGCCAATGGCGGTAAAGATCATGCCATAAATTTGGGCAAAGTAGCTGGCAATGCTGAAATACCCAACTTCGGCTGTGCCAACGTTGCCCTCAATAACAATGCGTGAAAAAGACCCCGTTAACCAGCGCCCAATAGCAAATCCCGCCATTGGTAGCCCTAATGCCAAAGCCTCACGTAGAATGGTTGGCGATAGGGTTAACACAATATGTTTGCGATTAAGCACATAGCCCAGCGCCAGCACAAACCACATTGAAATTGTATTTGCAATGAGCAATTCATACACATGGCCTTTGTAAACGACCAGGCTTAAAATCGCTGCGCCCAAATTGCTAAGCCCAAGCGCGATGGTAAGAAGCCGATATTGTAGGGCATTGCCACTGGCTTGTGCGATGATTAAGGGAAATGCCAATAACGAATTGGCAAGGGCGATGATTAAGCCAAGCTGTACATAGGGTGAAAAAGAAATTGTGGCGAGGGTTTGGTTAAATAGCGGTGCACCGGCAATGACGAGGGCAATTGAGATGATTGTAGCCCACACAAATATAAACGAAATAATGCTGCCATAAATTTTGCGGCGGTGCGCTTCGTCGGCAGCATCATAATGGAGGCGAAACAAGGCATCGTTTAGCCCCAGCACGTGAAAGGCAAAAAGCGCTGCGATAATGGCATTGATGGTGGATAATACGCCGTAATCATCGGTTGAAAGATAACGAGTATAGACAACAACAAGGGCCAAGTTAATGGCGCTGGTAATAATATCGCCAGCGGCATAAATGAGGGCACGCCATGCAAATTTTGAAGAGATCATGCTAGTTACAAACAACGGTTATCTGGATGTGGGATAACCTCCAATTTTGATAAGTATGCAAGTTGTTGCCTATTAAGGTCTGGGTTTATCAGTTGGTTGACAATATAGTCAAGGGCGATTTTCGTATCGCTGCGTGTATCGATTTTGGACAAGATGAGGGTGGCTTTGCACTGGTGCGAGGGAACGAAATCAACCAAATTATATTCTTTTGTTCTATAACGAGCATCTAGCTCAACTAATTGCTCTTGTTCGTGCCAGTCATCGGCTTTCAAATCTAATCCCAACCGAGATTGTCCACCCCAAACAGTTCTAAACATACCTGCGTATTCATAAAAATCATATTCAGAATCATATTTATAGAGTAAAGAATGGTCGTTAATTGGCCATTCATCTTGCACATAATAAGTTGAGAACACATTGGCATTTGTGTGATGTGATAACTGCATCATAAACGTAGAATCTTTGACCCATCGTGCTTGCCACATCAAATAATTTTCAATATGTCGTGCAGAAAATGAGGTTAAGAGAAAGATAATAAAAAAGTGTATTAATTGGGCATACTTCAAGTTCAGGGTGTTTTTGATGAATTGAATGACACTGACGATCATGATACTTATTGGCAAAATCGTTAACATCGCATGACGTGTTTCCCATGAACGAAAAATCGGAAATTTTCCTACAACAAGATACGGAAAAGCACCCGCGGCAAATAAAACAGCCCCAAAGCACATTAATGCCAATGTTTGTTTTGTTGAATATTGATTATCGACACTTTGATGATCAGTAAAGTTGCGCTTAAATAAAACCATGATCATCGTGATGACAGCAAAAATAGGTAGAAACAAGAATGGAAGGCGGAGAAAAATCGTTACTGATTCAATGAAGGGAACTATGGCGCTAAATAATATGAAAACTAGCGAATTAACGCCTAGCTTCGAAAAATTAAATTGGTTGTAATTTTCATATAGGCCCATTGTTGGAAAGAAATAGTGATTGATAACCCACCACAGAACAGGCAGCAAGAAAAATAACAGGTATTTGACATAATCTTTTGCTAAATTGTGTCGATCATTGCTATAAATCGATTTAATAAAGAATAAAACTAGAAAAGGATAGAAATATACTAATAATGAATTTGTATCAAAACTTACCACATATAATATTGTGCAGAGTACTAATTGTATGTTTTGCCAACTTTCAGATGTAGCTATTGGTTTGTGATTTATCGCACAGGCAAAAAGCCAAGTGGCACATAAGAATAAACTATAGTCAACTATATTTGGCAGTAATATCACTTCAAAACCGACGAGAACTGAGGGAAACGATACGCTAAGTGCTGTGATTAACCAAGCGTTGTTTGCAGTCAATCGCATGATTTGACATAATCGATAAGTGGAATAAGTGCTTAATAATATTGCAATGATAAATATGACACGATAACCAAATATAATATCTGAAAAGGCTGTAGAAAGCAGATGGATGTAAAAATGATTAGGGCGACCACTTTCATAGTAAATCAGCCAAAGTGCCCCCCAATCTTTAATGTTTAATAAATTGGGGTAAATCACCCAACCATCCCAAAATATACCTTTATTGAGAAGGGTTGTTCCATGAGTCAATAAGATATAAAGCAAAATGGAAGACATCTCTACAAGTGGCTTATTCTGTGGTAACCTTTTCATAAGTTTTGCATTTTTTATGTAGGTTGCGATGTTTCGACCTTGTTTCAAGATATCTAAGTTAATACGTGTTGCCCATTTCACTCCTTTGATTTCCCCAGTTCTTTGTTGTGAAAATGTTATTTACAAATGCAGGATTAGTGCAATGCAGTATTTACGTTAATGATTTTCTTGATCGCAAACTGTGATTTTTGCCTTATGTTTAATCCCCTTAAATGTCCTCAAATAAACCCTCATTTAAAGACTAAGTGATTAGGAACAACGGTTATCTGAATGCGGGATAACCTCCAATTTTGATAGTTGTGCAAGTTGTTGCCTATTAAGGTCTGGGTTTATCAGTTGGTTGACAATATAGTCAAGGGCGATTTTCGTATCGCTGCGTGTATCGATTTTGGACAAGATGAGGGTGGCTTTGCACTGGCGTGTAATATCAAGGTCACCATGATTGTATTGCCGTCCTCGATACAAAACATGGTCTGTGACAAGCTTTTCACGGTCTTGCCAATTCTCTGTCTTAAGATCAAAACCAGTTCGTGTTTGGTCTCCCCATACCATTCTAAACATACCGGCATATTCCCAAAACTCATAGTTTGAGTCATATTTATATAATAAGGAATGATCTTCGATCAACCACTCGTCTTGTATGTAATATACTGAAAACAAATTTGCAGATGGATGATGTGATAGGTTTGCCATAAATGAGCTATCTTTCAGCCATCTAGACTGCCACATCAAATAGTTTTCAATATGGCGACTGGAGAAAGAGACAAGTAAATAAAAACAAGAAAACAAGAATATTTTTGAATATTTCGCACTTTTATTTTTTAAAACAACCTCAAAAAAACAAATATACAAAAAAGAAAGTGGTAAACCTGCTAGAATAGCATGTCGTGTTTCCCATGCTCTATAAATAGGAACTTTGCCAACTGCAACATAAGGTATAGCGCTACCGATAAATAGGATGCCCCCAAAAATAACAAGTAAATATTGAGCAAAAAACCCCTTCCTTTGGGTGTTTTTTGAAGCGTTTTTTTGCGCAAAAATCAAGCATGGCAACGACAAGCAGAAAACAATCAGACAAGCAAAAAATAAAATTGGGAGTCTAAAGGGTATAGATACTGATTCAAATACAGGAATCACAGCTGTGAACGCGATATATACGAT
>CAZLOF010000104.1:0-10596 GCA_964560745.1 uncultured Thermoflexus sp. | reverse complement strand
ACCATACCCGGAATACAAAAACCACATTGCACGCCGCCACAATTGACAAAAGAATTAGCAAATACTTTCTGTCGAAATTCCCCTAAGCCCTCAGTCGTCAATACCGATGCCCCCTCTAGTTTTTTCATTGGGGTAATACACGCAAGCGTGCTTTTGCCATTGATCTGAACAGTGCAGCAACCGCAAGCCGCTTGAGGCGAGCAACCATCTTTGGCCGAAGTGATGCCGACGGTTTCGCGCAAATACGTAAGCAATGGCTGTTCAGGGTCGCCATCATATGCAATCAAATTACCATTTAAATTAAAATTCATCTTTCCTCCAACCAAAGTGGTCATACCGGTATGACCACTTTAATTATAAACGGGGTTATATGTCACCCTAAAAATCTTTTTCATCTCCGTGTCTTCTCAATAAAATGAGGCAAATAAAATAAATTTTTGCCGAAATCACTATATAGCTTATGAAGGCATATAGTGATTTCGGCATTTCATCCTCGGGATTTACCCCAAATTACCGCAAAGATACGAATATTGTTTCTATAAAATCAAGCTATAATTCAAACTGGTCATACCGGTATGACCAGTTTGAATTATAGCTTGCTGAGTCATCGGAATAGTCGATAAAGCACAAAAATTAAATGCTATACGCGCTTGATCATATCCAAATTGCAATTCCACCTGAACAGGAGGCAATTGCCCGCAAATTTTACATTGAGGTATTAGGATTTGTCGAAGTGCCCAAACCTCCTTCATTAGCCAATCGAGGTGGATGTTGGCTTGAACAAGGCAATATTAAGCTACATCTTGGTGTCGACAACGATTTTCACGCAGCCCGCAAGGCGCACCCAGCCTTATTGACAGACAATTTAAATAAACTCATTGATCATTGCAAAGCGGCTGGTTGTGAGCTACAACACGATGTGCCACTGCCCGGCTATGATCGTATTCATTTATTCGACCCATTTGGCAACCGTATCGAATTAATGCAGAAGAAATAAATTATGTTAATCACCAATGCCAACCTCATTACATGGGGCAATAACAATCAAATTTTGCCCAATTATGCCCTCAAAATCGATGGCGATCTCATCAGCGATATTGGCCCAAGCGCAATATTAGAAGCAAAATACCCTGCCGAACAACGGCTAGATGCGCGTGGACAATATGCCATGCCGGGCAATATTTGCTCACATACCCATTTTTATGGCGCGTTTGCGCGTGGCATGGCTATTCCCGGTGCGCCATGCAAAGATTTCCCTGAAATTCTTGAGCGCCTGTGGTGGAAATTAGACAAAGCCCTGACTATGGATGATGTGCGGTACTCGGCCTTAGTGTGTTTGGTAGATGCAGTAAAACATGGAACGACAACACTCATCGATCATCACGCCTCTCCTTTTGCCCTCGAAGGATCGCTGGATGCCGTCGCCGATGCTGTCACCCAAGCTGGCCTACGCGCCAGCCTATGCTACGAGGTCAGTGACCGTGATGGCGAAGCTATCTTACAGGCGGGTATTGCCGAAAATGTGCGTTTTATCAAACGGGTGCAAGCCGAAAAACCGCGCCATTTGGCAGCGAGCTTTGGGCTTCACGCCTCGCTATCGCTATCAGAAAAATCGCTAAATGCCTGCCGCGCCGCCTTGCCTGACGGCAGCGGGTTTCACATTCACGTGGCCGAACACGATGTAGATGAATATGATAGCCTGCACAAATATGGCATGCGCACGGTAGACCGTTTACATAAGCACGGCATTCTCGGTCCCAATAGTATTGCGGCACATTGTGTGCATATCGACAAACGTGAGGCCGAACTGATTAAAGAAACAGGCACCTGGGTCAGCCATCAACCCCGTAGCAATATGAATAACGCCGTCGGAGCCGCCGATGTAGAAGGGCTGTTACGCATGGGCATTAAGGTATGCCTTGGCAATGATGGCTTTAGCAACGCCATGTGGGAAGAATGGAAAATGATGTATCTATTTCACAAAGCTGCCCACCGTGACCCGCGGCGGGCGGGCGGTTACACCATCACCGAAATGGCAATTGAAAACAACAGCCGCTTGGCAAATATGTTTTTCCCACAAGCCCCCATTGGCGAGCTAAGTGTGGGGGCCTTGGCAGATGTGATTTTGGTCGATTATCACCCTACCACCCCACTTTCGGCTGGCAATTTGCCTTGGCACATCATCTTCGGCCTCGAATCGTCGGCAGTGACCATGACGATGGCTAGCGGCAAAGTGCTGATGCAAGATCGCAAATTATTATTTTTAGATGAAGCCGAGATCACCGCCAAAAGCCGTGAACTGGCCGCCAAATGTTGGGAGCGGTATAGTAGTTAAATAGTTGATTAACAATTAACAATTAACGATTAACCAATTAACCAACAGCCCATGTTAGCAACGGATGAAGCGTTAAGAATTTTGAAGCAAGCCGAAAACCTTGCAGATGCAGTATGGTCGTTGGTGGCACAATGGCAAAATTTCGCAAGAGATACAGTCGGCAAACAGTTGATTCGGACGACGGATTCAGTCGGGGCAAATATTGCCGAGATGTATGGGCGATGTAATGATGGCGAAAAAATTCAGTTTTTATATTACGCTCGTGGCAGCTTGTTTGAGGCAAAATTTTGGTTCAATCGTGCAAAAAACCGCGAATTGATTCAACCCGATATTGCCAAGCACTATGCGCAACAGTTAACTGATTTAGCGCGGCAACTTAATCGCTGTATCAATAGCCTTAGACAAAGTAAAGCCACATTAACAAACGAAAAAAACGCTATCGGCAAATCTTTGCACGAAGACAGCCCAATTTATGAAGTTATTGATGAAGCAGATCAGCTTTTTAATGATGAACAACTTGCATGGTTGAATGGTTGAATCGTTGATTTTGGATCAACGATTCAACCATTCAGCGATTCAACCACTCAACAAAAAATTATGTCAACAATTGCAGTACTCGGTGGCACAGGCCACGAAGGTTCAGGATTAGCATTGCGCTGGGCGCATGCCGGTCACAAGGTCATTATTGGGTCGCGCACGGCAGAAAAAGCCCAAGTCGCGGCAGATGAGATCAACGCCCAACTCGGCACAAATAACGCCAGTGGGGCCGACAATATCAGCGCCGCTACCGCTGGCGATATTGTGGTGTTAACCGTACCATATTCGGCCCACGCAAGCACCATCAGCAGCGTAAAAGAGGCGTGCCAAGGCAAAATTTTTGTCGATGTTACGGTTCCGCTCGGCAAACCCGTCTCGAAAGTGCAACTGCCTGCCGCTGGCTCGGCCAGCCAAGAGGCGCAAAATCTGTTGGGCGCTGGGGTCAAAGTCGTTACAGCCTTTCAAAATATTGGGGCCGAACATCTCAAAGACCCAACCCACCCGATGGATTGTGATGTATTGGTCTGTGGCGACGATAAAGAATCGAAAGCCACAGTCATTCAGCTGGCAAAAGATGCTGGCATGGTTGGCTATGATGCCGGCCCGTTGGCAAATGCTGTCGTGCCTGAAGGCCTAACCTCAATTTTGATCGGTTTAAATATTCGCTATAAAGTAAAAGGTAGCGGAATTAAGATTACGGGAATTTAACAATTTACGATTTTCTTGAATTATCAATTGTAAAAAAATTTAGGAGATTTATGAGCAAACAAAGAGTAGCCCTTTATTTACAAGACCGTCATTCACTGCAAGACGGCATTAAATACGTGCAGTATGCCGAAGAAAAAGGTTTTGAAGCGGTTTGGCAAGCCGAAAGCCGGTTGGTGCGCGATGCCATTGTACCCATGGCCGCCTTTGCTGCCACCACCAAAAAAATAAAAATCGGTAGCGGGGTGATCAACAACTGGACACGCAACATCGGTTTATTGGCCGCCACCTTCCTCACCCTCGATGACCTTGCCCCTGATCGCATCATCTGCGGTATTGGTGCATGGTGGGACCCGCTGGCTAAAAATGTCGGTATTGAGCGCCGCAAACCCTTATTAGCCATGCGCGAAACGATTGAAGTGATGCGCAAATTGCTCAACATGGAAAACGTTACCTATAACGGCGAATTCCACAAGGTGAACGGCATTCAATTAGACGTAGTGCATGGGCGCAAAGAGCCGCGCAATGTGCCCATTATGATCGGCGCAACTGGCGACCAAATGATGGAGCTGACCGGCGAAATTTCGGATGGTTGCGTACTCAATTATTGCGTGTCGCCCGATTACAATGTTAAGGCGCTTGAATTGCTCGACAAAGGCGCAAAAAAGCGCGGACGACGGGTCGAGGATCTCGATCGCCCACAATTAATCGTGTGTTCGGTGAATAAAGACCGCGCCAAAGCCATTTATGATGCAAAATGGCTGCTGACGCAATATGTGGCCCAACAACCCCACATCGCCAAGGCCAGTGGGGTCGATGATGTCACCATCAAGAAGATTCAAAGCATTGTCGGTTGGCCGGCCACTAAAGAACAAGTCGCCAGTGCGATGGAATACATTCCTGACGATTTCGTACTCAAGATCAGCGCCACCGGCACACCAGACGAAGCCCGTGCCAAAGTGCAACAATATCGTGACACAGGCTGCACCTGCCCAATTTTGTATCCGATGGGTGATGCCTACGAAATGATTGACGCATTTGCACAAGAATAATTACGAATTACGAATTAGTAGAATTCTGTAGAGGGCAAGATGATAGTGCAATCGCATTTTCATTATTCCGCGACTGAAGTCGCCCTTAAAGGCTTCGCCAATTGCCCGCCTACGCGGGCAAAGATTGCGTCCCCGAAGGGGGACGCTCGGCAAAGCCTCTAGGCGCGACTTAAAGTCGCCCCGAATATTTGATTTTGCTATCACCTTGCTCCTTACAGCCTTAGTAAAATTCGTAATTCGTAATTTATAAAATATGATTTTCCCTCCCGCCCGTTCATCTGTATCTCACGACGTTTCCGGCCAGATCATTGAATTGATTCGAGGTGGCAAATTGTCGCCCGGTGATCGACTACCCGGCGAGCGCCAACTTGCCGAACAATTGAATGTAAGCCGCACCTCGGTACGGGCAGGCATGATGCGCTTAATTACAATGGGGCTGCTCGATTCGCGCCCCGGCAGCGGCACTTATGTGCGCGAGCCGGGCAGCGAAGTGCTACGCGATGCACTCGCCCAACATTTGTTTCCCGACCCCCAAACCCTGAATGAGCTTTTTGAACTGCGTGAAATTATTGAGTCGGAAGCAGCCGCCCGCGCCGCCAAACGCGCTACACCCGATCAGATTGCGAATATGCGGCGTTGGGCCGACGAAATTGCCACCGCCGCCCAACGCAAAGACCGCGACGGGCTAGCCCAAGCCGATGTTGAATTTCATCGCCAAATTGTCATTGCCACTGGCAACGAAGTATTGCTCGATGTCATCGATAGCATTGCGCCCATTTTGCGTGATATGCGCTACGCCAGCACCGCCTCGCTCGAGCTATTGCCCGGCCAACGCCTCATTCTTAATGCCATTGAACAGCGCAACAGCGAAGCGGCACGCCATGCCATGCTCGACCATCTTAATATGGTGCGCAAAAAAGCCGAAGCACTCAACCCAATTTCACAACCACAAAACACAGACCTTTAAATTTATCGGATGATTAAACAAAACAAAATGTGGCTTTTTTATATTTCGGCGCTCGTGGCAATTGTGGGGGCCATTGGGTATCAATTTTTGGTAAAACAATTACCAGTCTCGATCAACCCGCTTATCTCTAACTTGGGGGTATACGCTGGGGTAATTGTTTTATGTATCGCACTGCTTCCCTTTTTTCCACCCGAAGGTGGGGTTATGGCCCAAATTCGACAATTGAGTTGGTTACACATCGGGTTGGCTTTTTCAGTTTTATTCATTGAAATTGGCTTTTTGCTCATGTATCGCGCCGGTTGGAATTTAAGCACCGGCAATATTATGACTGGGGTCGTTATCAATTTGTCATTAGTAATCATCGGCCTCTTAGTGTTTAATGAAAAACTTAACACCATCAATTTCGTGGGGGTCATCCTCTGTATTATTGGTGTCACCCTCATTAACTATCGATAGTTGAATTCTTTAATCTTCTCAATAAATAGGAGCAATTTAAAAAGATGTAATGCCAAAATCACTATCCCTACAGCCCCTATCGGGGCTGTAGGGATAGTGATTTTGGCAAGCCTATAACAAAAAACAAGGTTTATATGAAAAATTTACCCATCACTGAAATTCAGCGCCGTGTGAATGAAAAACGCGACGATATTATCAACTTCATGCGCGAAATCTGCGCCATCCCCTCAATGGATTCGCAAATTGGCCCCGTCGGCGAACGTATTCAACAAGAAATGCGCAAACTCGGCTACGACGAAGTGCGTTTCGACAAAATGGGCAACACCATCGGTCGCATCGGCAATGGGCCACGCATCATCGTATTCGATTCACACATCGACACGGTCGGCATTGGCGACCGCTCGGCTTGGCAATGGGACCCCTTCATCGGCAAAGTTGAAGACGGCATTTTGTATGCGCGGGGGGCCTGCGACGAAAAAAACAGCACCCCGGGTATGGTCTATGGCTTGGCAATGGCGCGTGACCTCGGTTTACTTGATGGCTGGACGGTTTATTATTTTGGCAATATGGAAGAGTGGTGCGACGGCATCGCCCCCAATTCTTTTGTGGTGGCTGACCCCCAAGTAAAACCCGATTTTGTCATCATCGGCGAGCCAACCAAAATGCAAGTCTATCGTGGGCACAAAGGCCGCGTCGAGATGAAAGTGGTGAGCAAAGGCAAAAGCGCCCACGCCGCCAGCAACCATGTCGGCGACAACGCCATTTACAAACTGCTACCTGTCATCGAAGGCATCAGCAAACTTGAACCCCAATTGGGCGATCATGAATTTTTGGGGCATGGCAAGATTACGGTCAGTGACATGCGGGTGCAAACCCCTAGCCTAAACGCTGTGCCCGACGAAGCCACCATTTACATCGACCGTCGTCTCACCTTTGGCGAAACCAAAGACGGCTGTGTCGAACAAGTGCGAGCGCTAGTGCCGCCCCAGCACCGCGATGCCATCAAGGTCGAAGAATTATTTTACGATGAACCAAGCTATACCGGCTTCGTCTTTCCAGTCGACAAATATTTCCCGCCTTGGGCGCTCGATGAGGCCCATCCGCTAGTGCAAGCAGGCATCCAAGCACGCGCACTACTTGGTTTGCCAGATGCCCCCACCGGCAAATGGGATTTCAGCACCAATGGCACGTATTGGGCAGGCAAAGCAGGCATCCCATCCATCGGCTTTGGTCCGGGCGATGAAACCACCGCGCACACTGTCAATGACTCGGTATCGCTCGACGAAGTGGTGCAATCAACCGCTTTTTATGCTGTTATTACGGCCTTAATTGCCTAGCGACGCTGTCGCAACAGCTTCACTAAGCATTGTCAAAAGCCCATTGCCGAAATCACTGCCTTTACCCCGGTAGGGGGTATAAAGGTAGTGATTTCGGCAATTTTTATTTTCCATTGCAGTCACAGATCCAAATGCCCATTTGCTCCGTATAATGAAATGAAGGCATGACACACCCTAACTGCAACACACAAGCGCAAGCCATTTTGCGCACTTTGGCTTATGCCGATATATTCGACTACCCGCTAACAGCATCCGAAGTGCACCGTTATTTAATTGGGGTTGCAGCCTCACTGCCCGAAATACAAATTCAGTTGCACAAACTCGCCAACGGACGCAAACAAATTGAACAACATGGTGATTGGTTTGTGCTGCCCCAGCGCGCCGAAAATTGCACGATCCGCCGCGCCCGCAACGTTAGCTCAACCCGATTATGGGCACATGCGCAACATTGGGGGGCAAAAGTTGCTAAACTGCCCTTCGTGCGTATGGTGGCCGTTACTGGCGCATTATCGATGAACAATGCCCCGGATAATGACGACATCGATCTGTTCATCATTACCCAAACAGGGCGGGTTTGGCTGGCGCGGGCAATGGCAGTCAGTTTGGTGCGTTGGGCGCGGCGCAGTGGGATTGGTCTGTGCCCCAATTATGTGCTGGCTGCATCAGCCTTGGCCCAAACCCAACGCAATTTGTTTATCGCCCACGAAATTGCCCAAATGATTCCTCTGAACGGTGAAAGCATTTATAAACAATTACGGCTTGAAAACGCCTGGACTGCCCATTTTTTGCCCAATGCCAACGACGCACCGACTACCATACCAATGATAAACACACCCAACAACAGCCTCATCAAACCCGCCGCCGAAGCCTTGCTGAGCGGTAAATTGGGCGATTGGTTAGACCACCACGAACATCAACGCAAACAACGTAAGTTTGCCAATTATCAACGCAACAACCCATCCTCAACTCAGCTTGACCACAATCATGTCAAGGGCCATTTTAATGATCACGGAGTGAAAATAATGACGAATTATGAATTACGAATTACGAATTTTTAGCCATGAAATGCCGTTGTTTTGTAATTCGTAATTCGTAATTCGTAATTTTCATCATGTCAGATATTTTGTTCGGCCAATCCTATTATTTGCGCTTCGACCCCAAATTGTGGGCCGCAATGCAACCCTACCCACCGTTAGGCACGCTTTATGCCGCCAGCTACATGCGCCAACATGGTTATCGTGTGGCAATGTTCGATGCCATGCTGGCCGAGTCAGAGCAAGGCTGGAACACGGCCTTGACCAAACATCAGCCTAAATTTGCCGTATTATTTGAAGACAATTTCAACTACCTCAGCAAAATGTGTTTGTTGCGAATGCGCGAGGCGGCAATACAAATGATCGGCATGGCAAAAGCCCGTGACTGCACCGTCATTATTTGCGGGGCCGATGCCACCGACCACAGCCAGCTTTATCTCAATGCTGGGGCCGATTTTGTCTTGCTCGGCGAAGGCGAAGAAACACTGGGTGAATTGCTCGACACCCTCACCCAACGCAGCCAGCAACCCATCGAACAAATTCTTGGGTTAGCCATCAACCCAACCCACACCGCCCATGCCCAGCCCCACACGCCCGCCCGCCGCCCCGACATTCGCCAACTCGATGCCCTGCCCTTCCCAGCATGGGATCTGGTCGATGTCTCTCAATATCGCCAAATTTGGCGGCAACATCACGGCTATTTTTCAATGAATATGGTGACCACCCGAGGCTGCCCATATCATTGCAATTGGTGTGCCAAGCCGATCTGGGGACAACGCTACAACGTGCGTTCACCCGAAAATGTGACCGCGGAATTGGCCTTGCTACAACAACATTACCAGCCTGACCATATTTGGTTTGCCGATGATATTTTTGGCCTGCGTCCCGGCTGGATCGAGCGATTTGCGCAGTTAGTGACCGAGGCCAATATCATCACGCCCTTTAAATGTCTGTTGCGGGCCGATTTAGTAACCGAAAAAACCGCAACGGCCCTAGCCGCCGCTGGCTGCAAAACCGTATGGATGGGTGCTGAATCTGGCTCGCAAAAAATTTTAGATGCGATGGACAAAGGCAATTTGGTCAGCGATATTTACCGCGCCACCCAATTACTGCGCCAAAATGGCATCGAAATTGGCTTCTTTTTGCAATTTGGCTACCCGGGCGAAACATGGCACGATATCGCCCAAACCCGCCGCATGGTGCGCGAATGTTTGCCCAATGATATCGGCATCTCGGTCAGTTACCCCTTGCCCGGCACTAAATTTTATGAGCGGGTGAAAGCCGAGTTGGGCAACAAACAAAATTGGGTCGATTCCGCTGATCTTGCCATGTTACATCACGGTCCCTTCCCACAAGCGTTTTATCGCAAACTACATCGTTTTATTCATGCCGAATACCGTTTGCAAAAATTCGCGCACAGTTCTTGGCGCACTATCATCGGCACACTGCCCAGAATTGCTATTGAAAGTGGGCATTATCTAAAAGGAATGTTGGATTTGCAATTCACAATTCAAGATTTGCGATTAAACAAACGACTTAATCGCAAATCCAAAATCTAAAATTTAAAATTCAAACTTCTGCCATCAACACCGCCTTCTCTCGCAAGGCACTCATTTACGACGACTATTGCGCCAACAATGCCGCCGTCGTTTGGTCACGCGCCGTCATCAGGCAACATGTGCTAGGGCTAACCTCGCCCGGCAGCACCATGCTCGAGCTAAATGCCGGAACCGGCGACGATGCCGTATTTTTTGTGCAACACGGGCGGCACGTTCATGCCACCGATCTCGCCGAAGGCATGATTTCGGTCATTGCCCACAAACAAAAGCAACTGCCAGCCGATGCCCACCTCGGCAACTTGAGTTTTCAGCAGCTTTCATTTACCAATTTAGACCAAATTCACCCAGCCCAGAGACCAACCCAAGGTTACGATGTGGTTTTCTCAAATTTTGGCGGTCTCAATTGTCACCCCGACCTCAGCGCCATCACTCGCCATTTGCCCGCCCTTTTGCGGCGCGATGGGTATGTGGTATGGGTCATTATGCCGTCCATCTGCCCATGGGAATTAGCCCAAGCCACTCGCGGACAATTTAAAACCGCCTTTCGCCGCCTACACGCCAGCCGCAGCACCTTAGCTCATGTCGAGGGATCCTATTTTCACACGCATTATTTC
>CAZLOF010000103.1:0-10655 GCA_964560745.1 uncultured Thermoflexus sp. | reverse complement strand
GCCCCATACAAAACAGGTGCAAATGATGATTGGGCTGATGTTTTAACAGTGCCCGCACCGTTTCACGGGTCAATCGCCCAATACCGGCGCTTTGATGCACCGCAGATGTAATATCAATTGTGATATTTGCCAAGATCAAACACTCGTTACAAAACGCTTTCAATCGTTTCTTCGGGAGGCGTAGACGAGTTTGTGCCTGTTGCACCACGAAAAGTCACCAAACGATTTACGATAAAGTTCCACGCCATCACAATAATGGCCGCAATGGCTTTGGTAACATTTAACCCCAAGAATGTGCCACCGCGATTCAGCCCAATCGCTTTTACAAGACCGGACATCAAACTGGTCATCGGAATTTCGACAAAATGGACAACCAACAAGTTAATAAGCAAACCAACAAAATTAACCGCTAAAAAGGTTGGCAATTGTTTGCGTTTTTTTACCTTGCGCGATTGTGGGTAAACCCAATTGCGATTCCAATAAAAATTACTGAGGGCTGCCACCACAAAACCACCTGTAACAGCCACTTGTGAACTGGTTTCAAACACGTGCCGCAGCACATTTAACACCAAATAATCAATTATTAACCCGCTGCCACCGACAATGGCAAACTTGATGAATTGTTTGACTTCATTGCGCTGCCCTTGTGCGGCGTTATACAGCTTGGTATTTTTCATCGGGTTGAATTATAAAGCCATGAGCCATGAGCTTTGAGCCATGAGCTGCGAATCATGAATCATGACTCGTGAGCTTTGAGTCATGAAAATCTGGATTCTTTGCGCAATGCTCATGGCTCATGGCTCAAAGCTCAAAGCTCAAAGCTTATGAGGCATACTGATCGAACCACGCAATCATGCGCTGTAAACGATTGATACGATGATTCGGCTCACCTGTGCGTGACACTTCATGTCCTTCACGCGGCCAACGCACCAATTCAACCGTGCGGCGCAACAGCTTTAAGGCTTGAAATAACTGCTCGGCTTGCTCCATGGGCACACGGTAATCTTGTTCGCTGTGTTCAATGAGCAAAGGGGTGTGCATATTTGCAACGTGTGCAATTGGCGAGGTTTGCCATAGTCGATCAGGGTTTTGCCAAGGGTTAATGCCACCTGCCTCGCGGTCACAAAACCAAGGGATGTCGGTGGTGTTACGCATCGACAACAGGTTATAAACACCACGTTGTGAACATGCCGCTGCAAACCGTTGGTCGTGAGCAATCATCCATGCCGTGAGGTAGCCGCCATAGCTGCCGCCGGTCACACACAAACGTTTCGGGTCAATATAACCCTGCGAAACCACCAAATCTAGCCCAGTGATCACATCGCTCATTGGCCCCGGCCCCCAATTGCCGCGACACGCCAGCCAAAAGTTATCGCCATAACCATCTGAGCCGCGTGGGTTGCAATAAAACACCACATAACCCGCGTTTGCCATTGCCTGAAATTCGTGCCACGTGCCAGCCGCGCTTGGTCCCCACATCACATGTGGGCCACCATGCATTTGCACAATGAGGGGGTATTTCTGGCCGGGGTCAAAATTAGGCGGTTTAATGATCCAGCCCTGCACCGCCACATCCCCATTTTTATAATTTAATTCTTCGATGCCACAAACACTATGCTCGGCCATAAATTTAGCATTGGGCTGGTAAATGGTGCGCAGGCTGCCATCGGTTTCACGCAGCACCAATTTACCGATGTCGTCTGCCGCATTTAACACCGCTACAATTCGGCCATCGTCAGCCACATCAAACGCCACCAATTCATAGTTGCCGTTAGTGAGCGGCTCAATGAGCTGCGTGCCAATTTTGGCCCGATGCAAATTGGTATGCCCGTGATCGTGCAAACTAAAGTATACAAATTGGCTATCGGCGCTCCATACCATGCCGCCGTTCCCGCGATCGGTTGGTTTGGTTAGGTCTTGGGTTGCGCTCAAGTCGCCATTTGTGTCAATTGGCGCAATCACGATTTCGGGGTTGCGATAGGCAAACTCATCTTCGCTGGCGTGTTGCATTGCCAACCATTTGCCGTCGGGCGAAGGCAAGGGACTGGCTGAAGTAAAGCCCTGAAACTGCACCCGCACCGGCTCGGCGCGTTGGTTAGCATTCAATTTAACAACATCGGCAAACAAAAACAACTCGCCTTGGGCTGGGTCACGCAGGGCATTGCTAAACAGGGTTTGACCATCACGCGACCAAGTTGGCTGAGCATAATTTAAATCGCCGTCAGTCAGCCGTAGCGCCTTGCTTGGGCTAGGTTCAGCAAAGCTGGCAGGCACGTCTTGCACATAAACATGGCGGGTGCGTTCTTCAAAATAAGTAGTGCCGCTACGATAAGGCATTTTATTAAGCACACGCGGGTCAAAGCGCAATTCATCATCGTGCTGGCGTTGTTCTTTGTCACGCTTGGCATCCCATGCTGTTTTGGCCGGGCTTGGGGCAGCTGGTGCATCTTCGGCAGCCCGCTCGTCGGGGCGCACCGCGCTCACAAAGGCAATTCGTTTGCCATCCGGCGACCATTCAAACGACTGCACGCCATTGGCATGGCTGGTAATGGCGCGAGCCTCGCCACCAAGGGCGCGAATGGGCAACACGAACACTTGAGGCTTGTCATCGCGGCCTGAAATGAAGCCCAACATCGCGCCGTCTTCAGACCAACGTGGCGAGCTGTCTTTTGTGCCGCTGGTGAGTGGACGCGCTGGCTCGTCACTTTTTAAATCTTTCAACCAAATCCGATTGTGATAACGGTTATTGGCGCGATCAACACTATTGCGCACAAAAGCCACATAATTGCCGTCGGGTGAGATGCGTGGGTCATTGAGCGTAATCAGCTCGCATAAACTTTCTGGGGTGATTTTCATGGGTTCAATGTTTGAGGATACCACGTAACTTAGAGTAATGACGATATGGCAGCCCATACCGGCGCAAACGCGCTTGAGTTTGGCATCACCAATTCATAATGTCCAACATCATTTACCTGCATCCATTCGGCGTGGTCACCTAGTTTCTGCGCCTGCTCAACATAGGGGCGGGTATGGGTTGGTGGCACGGTGTCATCATATTGCCCAGCCACATTGATGCTGGGCACACCAGTTGGCAGCAGATGAATAGGCGATGCTTGGGCATAGGCACTGGCTTGATCAGCAGGATTACCAAACATAAGGTTTATAGCATTGCCACCACAAATATCACACGCAATCGAATCTGCGAGATCGACGACAGCCGCCAGTGCAGCCACGCCGCGCAATTTAAGTGCATTGGCGATATAAGCTGGGCTAGATATGGGTAAGCAAGCCCGACCCGCCAGCCACAATACCAAGTGCCCTCCTGCCGAATGTCCCGCCGCCACCACACGGTTAAGGTCTAACTTATAGGTTGGCGCAATCTCGCGCAATTTGTCGGCAGCATGACCCACATCTAAAAATGTGTTAGGCCAGCCGCCGCCATTACCCACTCGTCGATACTCAATACTCCATACGGCCACACCTTTGGCGGCCAATGCCGCACAAAATGGGCTAAGATGGTCAAGCGTATATCGTGCCCGCCAACATCCGCCATGAATGGCGATCACCACAGGCAGCAAGGCATCGCCTTGGATTGATGAAGCTGGCAAATATAGATCGCCAAATTGCTCTGAATCAGAGCCATAAGCAATGCGATGGGTGGGTGGCACATAAGGCAACGCCACAAGGTCTTCGGCAGTTTTTAGGGTTGACATGTTTTTTTGAATGAAAGGAGAGGGGAATTGAGGATTAGGGATTAAAAGGACTCGTGGACTCATGACTTGTGCGTATCAATCACGAGTCATGAGTCACGAGTCATTATTTGCTTTAAGCCCCAATCCCCACCCCCGACATCCGACGCACAGCCAATTCAGGGTCACGCAGCAAACCGGCTTGATCGGCCAAGATGAAAAGCTGCACCAAATGCTCACGCGAGCGGGCGGTTTCTTGTTGGCCTACCATCTTAAAATGGTCTTGATGCCCATTTAAATAAGCCAAAAAGGTGATGCCAGTTTTGTAATAATAGGTGGGCGTTTGGAAAATATGCCGCGACAAAGCAATCGTTGGCTCAAAAATCGCATCATAACACGCCATATCACCTGCATCAAGCGCATGAAAAGCCGCCGCAGCCGCAGGCGCAATGGCATCGAAAATACCGAGCAAAGCGTGGCTATACCCCAGTTTATCGCCCTTAATTAAAGTGGGGTAATTAAAATCATCACCGGTATACATTTTTACCCCAGCCGGCAATCGGCGGCGCATATCAACTTCACGCTGCGCATTTAACAATGAAATTTTGATACCATCAATTTTGCTGGCATTGGCCTTTAATACCGCCAAACAACTCGACATCGCCACATCCAAATCACGCGATCCCCAATAACCGGCTAATTGCGGGTCAAACATATCGCCCAGCCAATGAATAATGACCGGCTCGCGCACTTGCGACAACACACGGCTGTAAACGGTGGCATAGTCGTCGGGTGATTTGGCACAGGCCGCCAAGGCCCGGCTTGCCATCAAAATCATGCGCCCGCCCATCCCTTCAATCGCGCTAATTTGATGCTCATAAGCCTCAATCACCTCGTTCAAGGTGCGGTCTGGGCTGGGGCTAATGTGATCTGTGCCTGCGCCGCTAAACACCGTGCCATTGACAGTCTTGGCTTCGGCAATGCTGCGGCGAATTAATTCTTGGCTGCTGGCCCAATCTAGCCCCATGCCACGTTGCGAGGTGTCCATCGCCTCGGCGACAGCAAAGCCATATGACCATAAATGTCGGCGATAAGCCATCGTCTTATCCCAATCAACTTGGGCGGGGCGGGTTTTATCGCTGTGGTCAGCATTGGGGTCAGCGACAACGTGGGCCGCCGCAAATGCAATTCGGCTGTTAAATTTGCTGCTGGGCACGCTATAGTTTTTGGGTTCGCCAAGCACATAATCTTGAATTGAGCCATCAGGTCGGGGAAGGGAAATTGCGTTAGACATTAGGCAGGTTTTATTTTTGTGATTCTACAAAAGATATAAAAATGCGGTCTTGCCGATTTTGCCATCCCTTCTCAAATGAAACTTGAGAAGGGATGGCAAAATCGGCATTGCCTCAACTTTTACTTTTTCTTGCTATAGCTTGAATTTTAACTCTCTTCTCGCTAAAACGCTCGATGTAATGGTAAATAGCATACAATATTGCGCCATGAGCATTATTTGGAAGGGCGTTATGCCCGCAATTACCACCCCGTTTGATATCGATTTAAATGTTGACCATGTGTTTATGACCCAGCATGCCCAATGGATGGTAGACGCTGGCTGCACCGCCATCGTTGCCCCCGGCTCACTTGGTGAAGGTGCAACCCTGACCGCCGTCGAAAAAACAGCCATTTGGCATAATTTATCCACCCATTTGCAAGTGCCAGTGGTGGCTGCAATTGCCGCCCTCAGCACCGCCGAGGCCGTAGCCCAAGCCAAGGCTGCTTATGAGGCAGGTTGCCAAGGGTTGATGGTGCTGCCGCCTTACGTCTATAAAGGCGATTGGCGTGAAATGAAGGCGCATGTCGCCGCCGTTATGCAAGCCACCCCACTATCGTGCATGTTATATAACAACCCACCCGCCTATGGCACCGACTTTACGCCACAAAATGTGCTTGAATTGGCGAATGAACAGCCAAATTTCAACGCCATCAAAGAATCGAGCACCGATGTGCGCCGATGTGCCGCCATTCGTGAATTATTGGGTGACCGCATGGCGCTGCTGATGGGGGTAGATGATGCGATTGTTGAGGGCACTAGCATGGGCGTAACTGGTTGGGTAGCTGGTCTTGTCAACGCTTTCCCAAAAGAATCGGTGGATATGTTTGAGATGGCGGTTAATGGCGAATATGCCAAAGCCTGGCCGCTTTACCGCTGGTTTTTGCCGCTGTTGCGGCTCGACACGGTTGGCAAATTTGTGCAGTTAATTAAGCTGACCCAACAAGAAGTCAATATGGGCAGCGAGCGCGTGCGCCCGCCACGTTTGCCTATCGTCGGGGCCGAGCGTGAGCAGACCTTGGCGCTCATTCGCCATGCGTTGGCAACCCGCCCAAGTTAAGTTTTCAAATTAACCGCGAAGGGGCGAAGGACGCGAAGAAATTAGAAATCAAACTTTTTCTTCGCACCCTTCGCCTCTTTGCGGTTAAAGCATTTTTTATCGGTATTAGGCTTTATCAAATCAAAAAATAAAGACTTAGGGCACGATAATCCGTAAACCGCTAATAAAGGTAAAATCACGCAAGTTGTTCGTTGCTAATATCTCATTTTCTTCTAATGCGGTAGCGGCAATAAAAGCATCGGGTAATGCTAGGCCATGACTCAATCGATATTGTTGCATAAGTGCAACTGCGCGATGACTTATTTCATTGTCAATCGGTATCATCACAAATCGCGATAAAAATTTCTCAATTCGTTGTAATTCAACTTTATTCCGCGCCCCTGCTTGTAATTCAAGATACGAGATAACGCTGATATTGAGCGTTTCTAAATTATTGGAATTGATCAGAAAATCAATCGCTTCAGCTTGATTACGCGACGCATTAATTAGAATATCGCTATCGATAATCATATATCTATATTGTTGCGCTTCCATTCATTGCGCCGAAGCTGATGAACATAATTTGCAGCATCTTCCATCTCTTCGCGGTCGCGCCACATCCCAATAAACGGGTCTGATCGAAGTCCTTTCATCTGCAAACCGAGCGGCGTTTTGGGGGCTTTGCCAAAGCGTTTCTCTAGCGTTTCTAGTAAATCAAAAATAATCGCCTGTGCATCTGGGGGCAGTGCATTTATTTTGTGAAGGGCCTCGCGTGCTTGCATAGTTAAATTATACAAGGCACGTTTCGCGTTAGGCTATTTATGGGGAAATAAATGCCTGAAATTCAACAAAGGACACGAAGAAATAAAGCTTAATTTTTTATTCCTTCGCGCCCTTCGCCCCTTCGCGGTTTAACATCGGTGCTATAGCGCTGTTTTAACCACGCGATACAACGATTCTGCTCGCAGGTCTGAGATCGACAGACACGCACATTCAAGATGGTCAGCCAATTTTTTGGCAAGGCCTTGATCGAATGCGGCATGTTCCATGTTAATCACCACCGAGCGAATTTTCTCCTCGGCGATCATATCGGCCATGCGGTGGGCTTCGAGCATGGGCGGCAAATGGCTCATGCTGACATTGCCCGCGCCATCGGTCAGGATGATGAGCAAGGGCAAAATCTCTGGGTGTGCCAACTTTTCGCGGGTGATGACGCGATGGGCCAGCGCCAACCCTGCCGTAAGCGGCGTTTTGCCACCAACAGGGATGTTTGACAAGGCTGTCTTGGCCAATTCAACCGAACCGGTTGGCGGCAGCACCAAGGTGGCCATGTTTTTTTGAAACACGATCAAGCCGACGCGGTCGCGGCGTTGATAGGCATCGGTGAGCAGCGACATAATCGCGCCTTTGGTTGCCGCCATACGCTCGGCTACGGCCATGCTCCACGAGGCATCTACCACAAACACCACCAAATTCGATACGCGCTTAACGCGCACTTTTTTGCGAATATCGGGGCGCTCGATCAAGAAGGCGCGATCGTGAATCTTGGACTTCGGATCTTCGGTTTGTTCATTACGGGCACGGCGGGTGCGTTGAAATGGGGCGGCAGCCCGCAATGTGGCATCGAATGCCAAATCGCTAACCTTTTCACCCATCGGCACCATGCGTGACATGATGTAATGGCCGCGTTTACGCTCGGTGCGGGTAGTGCTGCGCCGCCCGGCCGTATTGCGGGTCAGTTTGTCGAGCGGGGTGTTTAATTTACGGGCATTAAACACCGACCCAACTTCGGTATTTTTACCACCGGGGGTATCTTGTGCCGTTTGCGGTACCTGCGGCACACTCTGCATCATCGGCTCCGTGGGGCTGAGCGGAGATTCTTGGTTTTGATCTAGCCCCTGTTCACTTTTTTTGCTTGCGCATTTTGCGGCTTGCCATCTTGTGGCTTTTGCTCGCTCATTTGCTGCTGCTCCATTTGCGATTCAATCTGTTGCAGCTTTTCGCTCATCATCGCCATCGCTTGCTCGCTATCGTGGAAAGGGTGGCGCTTCATGCGGTGCGGCAGGGCCAATTCAGCCGCCAGCAAAATATCTTGCTCGGTGATGTTGGTGCGCTTCATAAATGCAGCATGGGCGCGGGCGGCCCGCAAAATGACAATATCGGCGCGATGACCATCAACACCCATCGTCGCCATCAAATTGGCGATCATGGCTAAGTCGCGGGTGCTATATTTAACATCGGGCAAAATGAGCCGTGCCTCGGCAATTTCTTCGCGCAGGGCCAGTTCATATTTCGTCCATTCTTCGGCAAAATTTTGGGCATCCGATTCAAATTGCAAGTTGCGCTCCAAAATCTTCATGCGCGATTGTGGGTCTTTGATGCCAACAATATCGACACACAAAGCGAAACGGTCGAGCAATTGTGGGCGCAAGTCGCCTTCTTCGGGGTTCATCGAGCCGATAAACACAAAGCGAGCCGGGTGACGAAAGCTGATGCCTTCGCGTTCAACCGTGTTCACACCCATCGCCGCCACGTCGAGCAACAAGTCCACCACGTGATCGTCCAGCAAGTTCACTTCATCCACATATAACACGCCGCGGTTAGCGGCAGCCAATACGCCGGGTTCAAAGTGCTTCTCGCCCTTTTGAATGGCTTTTTCGATATCCAAAGTCCCAACAACGCGGTCTTCGGTAGCGCTAACGGGCAAATTGACAAAGCGTGTTTGGCGTTTGACAGTCTTAAATTCATCGCCACGTGCGGCACGGTTTTTTAAATCCTCGGACCAAGCGCCCGGTTGGGCTGGGTCACAAGAAAAGGCATCGCCTTCAATAACCTCGATTTCGGGCAGCAACGCCGCAAGAGCGCGGGCTGCTGTGCTTTTAGCGGTGCCGCGTTCGCCGCGAATAAGCACGCCACCAATTTGTGGATAGATCGCATTCAAGATCAACGCACGTTTCATGCGGTCTTGACCAACAATTGCGGTGAATGGAAAAAGTGTCGCCATTTTCAGTTGTGAGTCCTTTAGATTTTCAGCGGCTTATTTTACTCTCATATAAATAGGCGCTTTGCGATGTATAAAAATTGGCAATATAAAAAGACATAATGCCGAGGTCATTTTTAATTCATCTACACTGATAAATTTGCATCTTTGAGGGGTGCGCGGGGTCGGTAATTGTCGCAACCTCACGACACATGGTTTTAAAACGTTGGCTTTGGCGAATGGGCTGAAAGCCGCCTTCAAACATCGCCAAATAGTCAGGTTGATAGCGCTCCCACGCCCATAGCGCCAAATCATCGTAAGTGCTGTTTGATTGCATTTGCCGCGCCACATCGGGCTGTAGCAACCCTGCAAAATCGACCAAACGGCGCTGGGCAAAATAGCCAATGATGCCAACTTCAAGCGTGCCGACGCTGGCAGTCGGCGATGTGTTTGCACGTAGCCATTCACCGGTTTTTTGATACAAACCCAGCCGATTATCATTTAAATCTTTTAACTGCATCGTTGACCGCACTTGAGGCAGCCAAAGGAGCAAGGCGAAGAGAAGGATAAAGGATGAAGGATGAAGGATGAAAGATTGGGGATTCGAGACTCGTGACTTATGCTGGGTTAATACTGCGAAGCGTTGAGCAATAAATTCTGCCCCAACAGCTATTAACGCCACCAGCCCGGGCACAATGGGGCCAAAATACCAAAAATAACCCGGCACCCGCAATAAACTATAGGCCAAGGCATATAAACCTGACCACGCCACCAACCATAACCAAGGCGAGCGCCGCCAAAAGGCGGACACTAGACCGATGACCAATGTGACACTGTGCAAAAAATAAGTCGGGTAGGTCCAATGATAACTGGCGTAATCACGCAAGCCAGCTAAAAAAAGTTGGCTGATCACCATCTTGCCTTGTTGTTGTTTCACCATTAACGTAATCGGCATAGGTGCGCCAAAATACCACCATGCAAAGCCAAACCAAGGCAATAATAAAACGCCATAAAGCAAGCAGAACACAATAAGCTGCCGCTGTTTCCAAAAATCAAGCCTCCAAACCTTAAACCCAAAATGATAGCTGGCGCAGAGAGCCGCAATAATGACGGCATCGTGACGGGCAAGAGTGGCAAGGGCCAGCACAATGGCGGCTTGCGCTATTTGTTTGCGCACCGTCAATAACAAACCTAAAAGCCCAAGCGTCAAGCATAATGCGGTTTCATTGCTTAGCGTAACCGTGAGCAAGGGATGCAATGGGTAAAGCAATAGCCCAACCCAGCCAGCCGTTTGAGTATGCCAATGCTGTCCTAATTGCCAAAATGCCCAGCCCCCCAATGCCAAACTCAGGCAACCAACGGCGGTGCTGACTAGCGGAATATTTAATCCCCCGAAGCCAGCCAAAGCCAATAAGAGGGTATAAAGCGGGGTGGTGGTGCTGAGCAAGCGTTCGCCAATATTGAATACAAACCCATCGCCTCGCGCAAGATTAGCGGCGTAATGATAAGTAATATAGGGGTCATCGTAACCCCGCGCATAAAAAATGGCATAAAGCCCGAGCGCTACAAAAATTGACCAAAGCGCAACAAAACGTGATGCATTCACCCCTACAATAT
>CAZLOF010000102.1:0-10689 GCA_964560745.1 uncultured Thermoflexus sp. | reverse complement strand
CGCCATAATTGGGCGTCTGGGGACGCGCACTAAGCTGTATTTTAATTAGAGGTTTGGCTTTAGACGGCTTTTGAGTGTAGCCCGACCCTCTGCCGCCACAAAACGAAACATATTGTCAAAAAACACCAGTTCGGGTGGGCCTAATTCAAAATGGGGGGCTTTGGCACACACAAGGCGGCCCCATTCGCCACAATCATGTTCTAACATGGCTTGCTCATCGGTTTCAAGTTCAATTAAACGATAAGCCAATGAAATATGAAAACCATATTGATCGTGATCTGGAAAGCGTACGCCAGTGGCATTTGCCACCGCTGCACGATAATTGCGCAATTCGTCACTCGTGGCGGCATCGGCAGGTTTTAGACGAATACCAAGGTGTTTACCATCGATCAGTTGCGGGCACATGCGAATCACCATTGGCTTTGGTAATATCGGCACTGTATGGATAAAAAATTCGTCCGTATCATTGAGCGAAGCCATGACATTAAGCTGTGATGACCATTTTTCGGGGCGGCGGGTTTCATCACACAACAGTTCCATCACCGTCATATGCAAACTTTCGGGCGGCAAAATGGCAAATTTATGCCCATAAGATGTAAGCCGCAACGTAGCTTGGGCCGCGAGTGCGGCCTCAAAAATTGCGCTAGCAGGGGCAAGGTGGCAGATGATAGTGTTACCAGCAAATTGCCGCACACTGCCATCAGCATTAAATTTGCGCCCCACTTCAGACGTATAACGAGGATGTGCCTTTTGTTTCATAGCGATCTTGTGCCTACACAATTATTAGGAGGATGCAGGGCCAACCAATTATATATCTTTGGTAGCTTCAATTTATTACCATTACAATCATGCATACACATGAATATCACCTTTCTTGGCACAGCAGCGGCAAATGCCTACCCCGAAGCTTTTTGCCGCTGCGATAATTGCATGCAAGCTCGCTTGTTAGGTGGCCCAAGCCTGCGCAAACGCTCAGCCGCCCTCATTAATGACGATCTGCTCATCGACCTCGGCCCCGACATTATGGTAGCGGCTCAAATTCACAACTGCCCATTAACCCATGTCCAATTTTGCCTGCAAACCCATCCCCATGCCGATCATTTAGATCTGTCGCATTTGCTCTCACGCAGCCCCGATTATGGGACGGTAAGTGCGCCGTGTCTACATTTTTATGCCTCGCCCCAAACACTACAACGCGCCGCCCTCACCTTTATCCGTGATTTATCAGATGAAGAACTGCTGTTGCCCAGCACCCAGCAACACCTCAACCTACAAATCCATGCCATTACCCCCTTGCAACCCTTCAAAGTTGGGCGCTATCGCGTCACGGCTTTTCCGGCAAATCACGCCGAAGGCATGGGGGCGATGCTCTATGCGATTGACTGTGACGGGCGCTGTATTTTTTATGGCACTGACACAGCTACACTATTTGAAGAAACTTGGCACACTTTTCAACAATTAAACTATAAATTTGACCTCGTTATTCTCGATCATACCTATGGGCCAAATCAAGCATCAGGGGGCGATCATTTAAATGCCCAACAATTTATTGCACATGTGGCCCGCATGCGTGACGAAGGTTTTTTGACCCCGCAAGCCCGCGTCTTTGCCACCCATATCGCACACGAAGGCAATCCCCCTCACCCAAGCCTCGCAGCTTTTGCCCAACAACATGGTTACGAGGTTGCCTATGATGGGCTAACAATTAGTTGGTTGAGTGGTTTATTGGTTGATTAGTTGATTGATGACTCATGACTCATGACTCGTGAGTTACCAATCAACCAATAAACTATTCAACCATTCAACCAACCTTCCTTTGTATTCCCTCAATAAAAGACCTTGCCATTAAATATTTTGTGTGACAATAAGTGCATTATGAACGATATTGGCAGCGCCAAAAACAACCTCGATACCCCAGCGTTGTGGGTAGATCTCGATACATTAGAAGGCAATATTGCCGCACTCGCAGCGCATTTTGCTAAAGCCGGTGTCGGCTGGCGGCCCCATACCAAAGGCGTAAAAACACCGGCCATTGTGCATAAAATGTTAAAAGGTGGGGCATTTGGGGTGACTTGCGCCAAAGTCAGCGAAGCCGAAGTATTAGCCGCGGCGGGGGTTGGTGATATTTTGATCGCCAATCAAATCGTCACGCCGCACAAAATTGCGCGGCTGGTCAATTTGCGCCCACAAGCCGATGTAAAAGTGTTGGTAGATGATGCCGATAACGCCAGCGCCATCGGCGCAGCCGCCAGCGCCAAAGGCGTGGTAGTGGGGGTGCTTATTGAAGTCAACACCGGTATGGAGCGCAGCGGGGTTGCACCCGGCCAAGCCACTTTGACATTGGCAAAACACATCGCTAACACCCCCGGCCTCAAATTGATGGGACTACAAACATGGGAAGGCCATAACTTATCACATACAGACCCATCAACCAAACAAGCAGGCATCGCGCATAGCATTGGGCAATTGCTCGACAGCGCCCAACTTTGCCGCGAACATGGCCTTGCGATTGAAATCGTCAGCGCGGGCGGTAGCGGCACTTACGCCGTCACACCTTTCATCAAGGGCGTCACCGAGATCGAGGCTGGCGGTGCGGTGTTTTGCGACATGATGTATCAGGAATGGGGAGTGGCATTAGAACCGGCCCTGTTTTTACGCGCCACCGTCACCAGCCGCCCTGCCCCCGATCGCATTATTCTCGATTGTGGGTTTAAAACCATGACCCGTGGTTTTGCATCGCCCAAATTATTGGGGGTCGATGGCGTAAAAAGCGTGGTGCTTTCTGCCGAACACGGCATTGTGAGTTTGAGCCAAGCAAACACCACCCTAAAAATTGGCGATAGCGTCGATCTCATCCCCGGTTACAGCGATGGCACGGTCTTTGCCCACGATGTAATTTATGGTGTGCGCAATGGGCAAATTGAAGCCGCATGGCCGGTATTGGGGCGCGGAAAGTTTCAATAATTTTCACAGTAAAAATAAATACTACCGATTTCATTATCTTCGCTTGAAGCGAAGATAATGAAATCGGCGAAGGCCACATTTTTGAGCCTTTGATGAGTATATTTAAAGCGTGATCCAGCGCCGCTCTGCCGATGAGGTTAGCATGGCAATACATACCGCCACGCCCGCCCGCCCATCAGAGGCTGCACCGACAGTGCCCGATTTACCGTTAATGGCATCGATAAATGAAGCAATTTGATCGGTGTAGGCCTGCATACGCACATCGCCAAACGCCGTATTAGCACCTTCATGACCCACCACCGGCTGTTTCGATACCATGCGCCACCCATTTTCGTCCGACAAATTTAGCTCTTTATACGGGTCAAGATCGAGCAAGCCAGTGCTGCCGGTAATGCGAATACGAAAATCTTCGCCCGGAAACGAGGGCGCAGGCAAAGCACGGCTTGAAAACAAGCTACAAATAGCGCCATTCGACAATTCCATCAACGCCATTGTGGTGTCTTCGACCGGCACATCGGGCAAAAGGGTGCGACAAAACGCCGAAACCGTCACCACCTCAGCCCCCGTAAACCAACGCATAATATCGACAGCGTGTGGGGCACTGTTGAGAATGTGGCCGAGGCTAGCAGGGTTGTTCCACCAATCCCAATTGCCGCCAAAGCCGCCCGCCTTGATGGTTCCAGCATAAGTTGGCATTGAGATTTGAATGGCTTGCACTTGCCCGATGGCATTTTCGGCAATAAGTTTGCGCGCAGTTGCATTATTGACCCGAAAACGCTGATGATAGCCAGTTGACAAGGTGCGCTGATTTTGTGCCGCAGCCGCCATCATGCGATCACAATCAGCAACCGAAGTCGCCAAAGGCTTCTCGACCAAGGCATGTTTGCCTTCGTTTAAGGCCAATACCGTCTCATCAACATGCAAATGATGCGGTGTGGTGATCACAACCGCATCAATATCATTACGCCGCAATAAATCATCGACGCTGCTTTCGAGCGCAACCCCATAATCGGCAGCCAACGCGGGAGCGCGATTGCCACCCGCCACCGCGATCAACTCAGCATTCGGCAAACGCCGCACCGCATCGGCATGGGTGCGCCCCATAAACCCTGAACCAACAATTCCAAATCGAATTTTTTGCATTTTTTCTCCTTAGCGCATATTCCGAAAAAATGAAAGGTTTTGCCGATTTCACTATCTATCCTCAACAGCGACGCTGTTGAGGATAGATAGTGAAATCGGCCTTTCATCTTTTCAGAAGTTTATTTTTCTTTTATAAATCGGCTACCGCCAATCAAAAACAACCCCCAATAAGCTGTCAGGGGCATCGCGTAATCGATCATAAAGGCTGGTCATTTGGGTAAACGACACCCTATCTTTAATCAACGGCTCAATTTTGATCACCCCGTCAATATACAAACGGCATAATTCTTGCAAGTCATCTAAAACAAAATGGCTGGCATGTTGCACTGCAATTTCGTGACCTTGCGCAGCATTAAAATTGTAATCAACCCGCCCACGCCCAGCAATCATCACCAAACGGCCAAATGGCTTCAAAATACCCTGATTCCAAGTTGGCCCAACAATATAATCCAGCACCGGCGCACCAGAATCCTCAAACACACAATCAAATGGCCCCAATGCCTTGATATTCGCCCAATCGGCACCTGGCACAATGGTATGGTGTGCGCCTAATTCGGCGGCCACCCGCAGCCGGTCAGCATTAAGGTCACATACTGTCACCACCGCGCCACACGCTCGCGCCGCTTGGCTGGTAAATTGGCCAATTAGCCCCGCACCGACCACCAAAACCCGTTCACCCAAGCGCACATTGGCGCGACGCACATCGTGCAAAGCCACACTCGCCACGCCAAACAAAGCCGCATGTTGCGGGTTCACTTGCGGCGGCAGTTTTAGAATGAGGTCAGTTGGGCCAGCCGGCCCGGCAAAATATTGGCGATGCTGTTGAAAATCGCCATGAAAAACCACATCGCCCTCGGCCAACCCAGCCACACCTGCGCCCACCGCCAGCACTCGCCCAACACTCTGATAGCCCGCGCGACCGGGCCAGCCTCGGCTGTAATTGCCGCCCATCAGGGTGTTGCGTTCAGTACCATTAGTCAGGCCGCTGAATAGGGTTTGGCACAGCACCAACCCCGGCCCACAGCGCGGCGTTTCTTCGTCAATCAATTCAGCTTGACCACGCGCCACAAACATAATCCCTTTCATAGTCGGCGGCAGCGACGGTGGGGCATAGCGTTGGGTCGGGGTGCGATTGAGCATAAGCGAGGGGATGTAGCCCTCTTTTTCGACGTAATAGTGACCGGGCGTGTGCGCACCGGGCGGCAATGTGCCATAAATCACTTGGATGGTGAAGTCATCGCTGTTGCGCCCAGTCTCAGGGAACCCGTCCGAGCCATGCTCATAGCCTGCCGGAATCATCCACACGTCACCCGCCTCCAATGCAAAATTCTCGCGCAGCCCCTCGTGATCAATCCAGTAGGCCAGCCCTTTGCCGCTCAAGATGATCCACGTTTCGTCATGGTCGTGAAAATGCTTTTCGGTGGTGATGACCTTAAATCCCTTTTTTAATAACCCGCTATACAATGCCATTTTGCTCCATTTTTATCTTATTAATAAGCATTAGTATAAAAACTATTTTCATCAATACAAAAACCTCTCACAAAGCCCCAAAGCACACAAAGAAGGTATTCTTATAAACCCCTTGTGTGCTTTGTGAGAAACAAATTGCGGTGTTTTTATACAACCTCTAAATAAATTTTTTCGCTAAGACTCACCCTTACTGATAACCGTCGCTACCTGCGCTTTGCGCTCGTAGCCAAACATAAGCAACACCGCCAATGCCGCAATGACAGCGCTGGTGATGAAATAAGGCCCAAAACCAAACTGCGTGACCAAACGCCCACCGATGGTAGCGGCGCTGGCCCAGCCCAAACCCAAGCCAACCGTTTGCACCCCCGAAATGATGGTACGCCAACGCGGCTGCACAATTATTTGGCTCATAATACCCCGCGCCGCCGTTGAAACTGAGGCTAATACCAGCACACTGATATAACCAAAAGTGGCCGCCAACGGATTAGAAAACGCGCCAATCACAGCCAAGGCCAAACAACTGCCTGCCGTTACAAAAATAATGGCGCGTGCCGCCCCAAAACGCCGCAAAAATGCTGGGGCCGATAACGCCCCAATGACCGATAAAAACTGCCCAAGCCCAAAGACAGTGCCAATTTCAGCCGTCGGCATATTCAATTGCTTGTCGAGGTAAACATTAAAAAACGCCCGCACCGATCCTTCACTCGAGGTAATTAAAAACATCAACACCCCCCAAAAGACCAGCACACCCAACGGCTTGGCCGCCACTTCTATCCCTACGCCCCCACCATCAACTTCTGTATCAGTCGTCTTGGTTAGCATGAAAAGGCTTATGACATGGGCGACCGGGGCCAACCATAACACCATACGATAAGGGGTTGCATCAGCTAACGTAGTGCCGGTCAAAGTCGCCATGATATTGGGCAAGATGCCAGCCACCCAACTGCCAATAAACCCCATGATCGAAAACATCGCCACTTGGGCTGAAAATACATGATTACGGGCCTCAAGCGTTGACACACGCATCAGATAAGGCGTGGAATTGACACCCCCAAACGCCCCGCCCAGCCAAAATATGCCCCACCCTAACACAATAAATATGGTTTGAAGCAAAGACGGCAACAATTCGGCAGATAAAAGCAAGGTTAAACCAATGAAATGCAAGGTTTGCCAAATAAATAAAGCTGGGCGCGTGCCGATCCGCCGCCCAATCGCCCCGGCGGGTAATGCCATCATTGCCCACACCAATTGCCCAAACCCAATTAAAGTGCCGATAAATTCGGCATTGTAGCCAAGCCGCAAAAAATACAGATTGAGCAACACGGCTTGAATGCCAAAATAAGCAAAGCCATTGAGCGCAAACACACTCAACATCAACCACACATTTCGCCCAAAGGAACGCATCACACGCCAATCTTTCATCTTTTTTCACCGCCTGCCGCCCTATTTTATAGCCAAAACAACCAACAACAAGCCACGAACCCGCAAAAAGGGTTTCGCCGATTTCAATATCCCCTCTCAAACTACGGTTGAGAGGGGGTCTTGGAATCGGCATTTCCTTACCTTTCCTACCCAAAATACAACTTGACAATATCGTATAAATGATTATACTTAATGTGAAATCAGAAATTTCTGATTTCACATTTCTGATTTTAGTGTTTCGCCATGATTGTTAGTTCAACCCAAACTGTGCCACTTGCCCAACCCATTACGCCCATTTCACGTTTAAGCATCCGCGATGATGTTTATTTGCTCTTGCGAAGGGGAATTCTGAATCACAGCTACCCACCCGGTCATCGGCTCGATTTAGATGAGCTATCGAACCAGTTACAAGTAAGCCGCACACCGGTGAAAGAAGCCTTGCACAAATTGGAAACGGAGGGGTTGATTCAAATTTTGCCGCGGCGTGGCACGTTTGTGACATCGTTAGATGCTAAAAATATTGCAGAAAGTTACGATGTTCGCTTGGCACTTGAGTGTTTTGTCGTGCCCATTGTCATTAAAAATATAAAAGATAACGATATTCATCACCTACACGACATTCGCAATCAAATGCGAGCCGCATTAATCAAGAATCCATTTGACGAGGTGATTGAACGTTACACCAAACTTGACCAAGAATTTCATGTGCAAATTATTTTGCCCAGCGGCAATGACCGTTTGCTCGAAATTTATCGCGCCATTGGTGGCCCGCTACAAATGGCACGCTTATATAGCAAATTTGACGCGGCCGTCTATACCAATTACACCGAGCCTGAGCACGATGCCATCATGCAGGCCATTGATAAACGTGATTGTGAAGGGCTAAAAAACGCGCTCACCGAGCATGTTGAGCAAGCTAAAACACGAGTGTTAAAGTTAATTGAAATCAACAATTTAAACGGTAAATCATGAAAAGAGTTTTTGCAGTTGAAGGCCGACCAGTGGTACTGGATGTGCCTGAACCGGAGCTTCGCCCGGGTGAAGTTTTGGTTAAAACCGCTTATTCAGTTGTCAGCAGCGGCACCGAAATGCATATTATTCACAGTTCAGGTGACCCAGCCACCTTGGGCGAAGACACTTATCCTAGCCCACGTGCACCCCGCCCACCACAATTGCGCAAAAAAGGGGTAGATTGGGGGTTTCCGCCCCCTCGCGGGCAAATGCCCGGCACGGCATCGGTAGGCTATAGCTTGGCTGGCACGGTGGTGGCGGTCTCGAAAGAAGTGGTCGATATTAAAGTAGGGGATCGCGTCGCTTGTTCGGGCAACCAATGCGCTGTTCATGCCGAGATGGTGGCGATGCCGCGCAACTTGGTGGCAAAAGTGCCCGATAATGTATCGCTCGATCAAGCCGCATTTGTCACACTGGGCTGTATTGCCATCACGGGGATGCGCCGCGCCGAATGCCAATTTGGCGAAACGGTGGTAGTGTATGGGTTGGGTTTACTCGGCTTGCTCAGCACCCAAATCGCCAAAAACGCTGGGCTATATGTGTTAGGGTTGGATATTGACGAGCGACGGGTGACGCAAGCGCTTAAAGTGGGGGCCGACCACGCCATCAACCCGCTCAAAACCCATCCCGTCGATGCTGTTTTAGACATGACCGATGGTTTTGGGGCCGATGCCGTTATTTTGACCATCGCCACCCCCGCCAACGAACCCATGAATTTGGCTTTTGATTTGTGTCGCACACGCGGGCGTGTGGTTGGGGTGGGGTTATTTGGCATGGATGTCAATCGCGGCAAAATGTTCTCGCGTGAGGTGACGTTGGTCCCATCCATCGCCTACGGCACGGGACGCTATGACAGCGTATATGAAGAAGGCAATATTGACTTTAATATTGGCTATGCCCGTTGGACCGAAAACCGTAACCAAGGCGCATTTTTGCGGCTATTGGCCGAAGGCAAAATTGACCTGAGCGAACTTGCCCCAACCCGCATTCCCATTGCCGATGCCCCCAAAGGCTACGATTTATTGCACACGCCCAATCGCCCACCCACCGTCATGTTTACTTATGGCAATAACTAAATAATTGTTGTGGCGAGCCTAAGTTTTGCCACAACCTCAAAAAAAATGGCAAACGCATTAAATGTAGGCTGTATCGGGTGCGGGTTACGCGCTGAGATCTATGTCGAAAAGGTGGCACAACTGCCTTTGTTAAAAATGCACGCCTATGCCGATATTAAACAAGAAAATGCTGATCGATTTTTGGCAGAATATGGCGGCGTATATGCCACGACCGATATCAAACGGGTGTTAACCGATCCTGATATTCAAGCGGTTTTCATCAGCACTTGGCACGATACCCATACCGAATTTGCCATCGAAGCCGCCAAAAACGGCAAACACATACTGATCGAAAAACCGCTAGCCTTAACAATAGACGAGTGTTGGCGCATTGAAGAAGCGGTAAAACGCGCAGGGGTGACGATGTGTGTAGGGCTAAAAATGCGCTTTATACCGTTAGTGCGCAAGGTCAAACAAACTGTGCCAAAACCCATTTTGCTGATGGGGCAAATGATGAATGATCGTGTGCCCGATAACACATGGTCGCTGCAACCCGTGATCGGCGGCGGCACTGTCATTGGGGCTGGCTGTCATACAGCAGACCTGTTGTGCTATTTTGCAGGGGCCGACCCAATTGAGGTGTATGCCTGCGGCAACAATGTTATTCACAAAACACCAAGCATGATCGACAACGTGGTGGGCACGATTAAGTTTGCCAATGGGGTTATCGCCTCGCTGATTCATGGCGACCCCGGGCGCAACCCTTATGCTTCTACCTTTTTCTGCCAAGTATTTGGCCTCAATAAAGGGGCATGTTTATATGATCGTTATCGTCGTGCCAGTTTGTGGGGCTGTGAGAAAACAGCGTTGGGTATAAACGATTTAGATGAATTAGAAAGCACCGATGTTGAGGGGGATTTTGCCTTGTTGCGGCATTTTGCCGAATGCGCCATTGCAGGCAAACCTTGCGAGGCCAGCGCCCGCGAAGGGCGCATCGCCACTACCCTGATGGTAAAGATGATTGAATCGGCACGCACGGGGATGCCGATGCAGATTGAAGCCAATTGGCGTAGCCGTTATGGCTAAGGCAATAAAACAAGAGGAGGCCTTATTTGAAAAAACGCAAGCGAAAACAACCTATTTTGAGCACAATTTACTGGGTTACACCCTAAGTTTTCACAATTGAGGAGAAAAATGTTCAGCAACTTTAATAAAAAAACCATCTCTCGCCGTAAATTTCTAAAAATCGCCGGAACTGGCGCCGCCGTAAGCGCCGTAAGTGCCGCTTGTGCGCCAGCCCCCACCCCCACCCCAGCCCCAGCCAAACCAGCCGCCGCCGCAACCGCAGCTCCTGCGGTTGTCGCCAAGCCATTTGCGGGCAAAGAGCTAACCGTATTTGCTGGCAACCATCACGACACCAATGTGCGTGATCTGTGGGTTCCATTATTTCAAGAGAAAACCGGTGCAAAAGTCACCTACACCTCGATCGGTGGTGGTGATGCCGATGCAAAATATGCCGTGTTTCTCGCCAGCCAAGATGGTTCGCAAGATGTATTGTATAGCTGGGAAACCTTTACCGCCAAATTCGGACGTGGTTTGTTTGAAGACTTGAGCGGCTTCAAGA
>CAZLOF010000101.1:0-10702 GCA_964560745.1 uncultured Thermoflexus sp. | reverse complement strand
ACCCCAAGCGTGTCGGTTTTTGGGGGCATTCGATGGGTGGGGCGATTACGCTACGTGCGCTAGTAACCACCAACGAAATTAAGGCTGGGGTGATTTGGGCTGGGGTGGTGGCCTCATATCCCGACCTGATTTACCGCTGGACGCGCCCGGGTGTCGCTCCCAACGCCACGCCCAATGTGCCCAATGCGGCGCGTTCGTGGCGCAATAGTTTGATTGCCAATTATGGCACTCCCGAACAAAACCCGGCCTTTTGGGCCTCGATCTCGGCCAACAGCTTTATCAGCAATGTTGTGCCCATTCAAATGCATCATGGCACTAACGATGCTGATGTGCCGCTGGCGTTTTCGCAAACGCTCGCTGATCAATTGAAGGCGGCGGGTCGCACCCACGAGCTTTTTATTTACCCGGGTGATGACCACAACCTCAGCCAAAATATTGGCGTGGCGCTGCAACGCTCAGTGGCGTGGTTTGACAAGTATGTGAAATGAATTTTCACGCAAAGACGCAAAGGCGCAAAATTTTTTGTCTTTGCGCCTTTGCGTGAAATATTTACCTAAGCCCCATACGGAACCCAAATATTTTTGACTTGGGTGGCGTGGCGCAACAATTCGGCGGTATCGCTCTCATCAAACCAATTCACCGGCTTGCCATACCCGACCCAGGTGCGTTTGAGGTTGCCGACGGAGGCTTTTTCGACCATCGTGCTGCCGGCGGCGCTGCCAAAATACCACATCGCGTCTACATCTAAATGCTCGGCCAAGGTCTTGCTTAGCGCATCACGCTCGCCGGTGATGATATTGACCACCCCGCCCGGCACATCGCTGGTGTCGAGCACCTGATATAAATCGGTGGCGGCTAATGGGTGACGCTCGGACGGAATGAGCACCACCGCGTTGCCCATGCTGATGGCCGCCGCCATCAATTTGACCGTCGCCAACAAGGGCTGCTCGTCGGGGCAGGCGATGCCGATCACGCCGATGGCCTCATTCATCGCCAAGGTCACATTGCGCATAGGCGTGGCGTGAACCGCGCCGTCGAATTTATCTGCCATTGCCGCAAAGGTAAACAGCGTTTGAATGGTGGCTTCAACTTCGGCCTGCGCCGCTTGTCCGTCAATCGCTTGCATTTGCATCAACCGTGCCGCAAATTCAGCCGCCCGTATGCTTAAATTCTCGGCCAAATAATATAAAACTTGCGCCCGATTATGGGCGGTGGCGTTGCCCCATCCGCTGCGAGCGGCGTGGGCGGCTTCGACCGCGTTGCGTATGTCTTTGCGGCTGCCGTCGGCCACATATTCAGTGCTGAGTGCTGAATGGGGTGCGCTTATTTGAATTGCACGACTATAGCCATTGTCGGGGCGGGCCTGTTTGCCGCCGATGTAAAGTTTGGCGGTGCGGTCAATTAGGGCATTTTGGATTTTGGATTTTGGATTTTGGATTTGTTCATTTTGGATGTTAGCATTTTGAACATTATTGCGCTTGACATATTCAAACAAACCTTCTTTGCCACCTTCGCGCCCATAGCCACTTTCGCGGTAGCCGCCAAAGCCAGCCGCCGCGTCAAATTGGTTGGTGCAATTAATCCATACCACCCCGGCCTTCAGTTTGGGCGCAATGTCGAGCGCCAAATTAATATCTTCGCTCCATACGCTGGCGGCCAGCCCAAAACGGGTATTGTTTGCCAGCGCCACCGCTTCACTATGAGTGCGAAATGTCATGCAGACCAAAACTGGGCCAAAAATCTCGACTTGCGCCAAGGTCGATGCCGGTTGCACCTCGGTGAATAGGGTGGGGGGGAAGAAATAGCCTTTGCTACCGATGACTTGATCGGGCTTGCACCAACTTGGTTGCCACATCGCCGCGCCCTCTTGCTGGCCTTGCGCCACCAGCCGCGTAATTTTGTCTAATTGCGGCGGCGAAATAATGGCACCGATGTCCATTACTTTGTCGAGTGGATCGCCCACGCGCAGGGTTTCCATCCGTGCCCGCAATTTGGCAATCATCTTGTCGGCGATGTTTTCTTGCACCAACAAGCGTGAGCCAGCACAGCACACTTGGCCTTGGTTAAACCAAATCGCATCGACCACGCCTTCAACGGCGCTGTCTAAATCGGCATTGTCAAACACAATAAATGGCGACTTGCCACCCAATTCGAGCGACAATTTTTTGCCACTGCCAGCCGTTGCGCTGCGAATGGCGCGCCCGACCTCGGTGCTGCCCGTGAAGGCAATTTTTTGCACCCCAGCATGGTTGACAATTTGTTTGCCGACTTCGCCATCGCCCGTGACAATATTCACCACCCCGGGCGGCAAGCCAACGGCCTGACACACCTCAGCAAATAGCAAGGCCGTCAACGATGTCCATTCGGCGGGTTTTAGCACCACCGTGTTGCCCATCGCCAAGGCCGGGGCTATTTTCCATGCCAACATCAATAATGGGAAATTCCAAGGAATAATTTGCCCGACCACGCCCAGCGGCACATACCCGGGCAATTCTTGCGCCATGACCTGCGCCCAGCCCGCGTGATGATAAAAATGCCGTGCGACCAGCGGAATGTCAATATCGCGGGTTTCACGGATGGTTTTGCCGTTGTCTAGCGTTTCGAGCACGGCAAACAACCGCGAATGTTTTTGAATATGCCGCGCAATGGCGTATAAATAGCGCGCGCGCACATGACCGGGAGTATTGGCCCATGTCTCAAAAGCCTTGGTTGCCGCCTCAACTGCCACGTTTACCTCGTCGGCATTGGCTTGGGTCAGCTTGGCTATGATGTTGGCATTGGCGGGGTTAACCGCATCAAAAGCGCGTTCGGCCACATGCGGCGTAAATGTGCCATTGATAAAATGCCCAAATTGGCGCTGATGCTCGGTCAACCATGTTTGCGCAGGGCTGGCGGCTTCGGGGGCGGGGCCATATTCCATGGTTTTAAAAATCTCTGTGATGCGTGACATATCATGCTTTTTTTAAGTGCAAAGTGGAAAGTAGAAAGTGGAAAGTGGAAAGTAGAAAGTAGAAGGTGTTATTTTACTTTCTACTTTCCACTTTCCACTTTGCACTCATCCTCTAATTCGCTCTAGGGTTTGCAGGGTGAGCAACATGTGCAAATCCATACCGGCTTCGCTCAAGTGAAAATCGAGGTCGCCTTCGTCAATCAGGCCATTATTTGGCAAATGACGGCTGGCGGCGTAAAAATCAACCAGTGGCACATCAAACTCACGCGCCAATTTGCGGATAACGCCGTTGATGTAATCGGGTGGTGCGCCGCCTTGCAGCGTTTCAAGGTTATCGGCTTTAGTCAGCAACACTGGCAAAACGCTATTTTTGAGCGCCGTGTCAAGCATACGCCGCAAATTAGCTTCGTAGTTCTTCCACACATATTGGTCGCCTGTGCCTACCTGAATAAACACGATGCTGGCGCGGCCTTGCAAAATTTCACACTCAAACGGGGTGCGCTGTGTGCCACACAATGCCCCATCGGCCCACACGGGGTCATTCATGGCGGCACTGGTAAAGCCGCCATTGGCCGCCACGCTCACCCGCGAAAATGATTTGCCGAAATAATTTTGGGTTGCGCGTAAGGCTGGGATAAATTTATCGACGTTAAACGCCCCATTGCCCACCCGTTGCAAATATACCGGCGGAATCGAATTGCAATCGCCCACCACGCCAAACAGCGAGGTGTCTTTGACCGCGCCTTGCGTCATGCCTAACCATATTTGGCGATGCCGCGCCGTGACATTGGGCTGACCCGCATTTGCCGCTGCAATTACCATGCCCGGTGTTACTGGTTGTGGGGTGGGTGTGCCTTGGTCAATTGGGGGGCTGGTGGGTTGTGCGCTGGTTGTGACAGGAGTAACTGCGGCAGGCGTGGCCGCGGCTTGGGTCACTTGGACGGCGGCAGTCGCAGGCGGTGCAGTTGGGGCCGGTGCGCGGGTTGCGGTGCTGGCGACTGTAGCGCTGGGGATGGTGCTAACGCTGGTCGCTCGTGCCGTCGCCGTAGCGACCGCCACTTTTGTTGTGCTTACACTTGCCGTAACACTTACAGTAACGACAGCCGTCGCAGTTGGGCTGGGGGCTGTCGTCGGCTCTGCCGTTGGGGTGGTGGTTGGGGCTGGGCTGGGCGTTGCAGTTGGGATTTCGGTAGGTGCGATGGTGGGTATGGCGGTGGGTGGCACTGCTGTTGGGGCCGAGGTTGGTGGCGCGGCGGTAGGCAGTGGGGGCGTGACGGCTGGACCACACGCGGCTAAGATTGCCGTGCAGCCCAGCGCAGCCCAACGATAAACATGGGCCAAATACTTACTTTGGTTTCGCATCGGGCCTGATTGTACTGACCTTGAAGATCGGCATGTCAATTATCCTTTATCGTATCCTTTATCGAACCACTTTGTTAGCATCCGTAAAAAGTTGCTCGCAAAAGCACAAAAGCGCAAAAAAATTTTTTGCGCTTTTGTGCTTTTGCGAGTAACTTTCTTCTAATAGACAAATAAAATAAAGATCGCTTATATGTCGTATGATAACAGCGGCTCTGTTTGCTTATACTAACGCGGGGATTAAAATCCCGCGCTGGGCGCACAAAGACCGCCTTCGCGGTCTAAATTCTTAGCCTGCGAAGGCAGGCTTCGTATGCCCAGCGCGCCATTTCTAATGGCTGCGGTATCTAAGTTGGCTATTTGTCTATCTGAAAAGCTTAGCGTGTGAGCAACTTAAACCCAATATTGCGCCCTTGGCCTTGAAAGATGGCAAGATTGATCCAGAAAAAGGCAAATTGCTCTAACAACTGAAATTTATCGTTGCCGCCAATGTCGTAGCAGGTGGCAAACCCTGCATCGAGCGCCAATTGTTGGGCGGCAGCCTTGCCGCGAGCGCTATCGCCTGCCACAAACATGTCAATCGCAATATCGCCATAACTTGGGTTTTGCATGTTGTTAAACCCAGTTGAATTGAAGCATTTCACCACGTCACGGGTTTGGGTGTGGGCCAAGATGGCATCGGCGGTATTGTTAAACCCGGCTGGCCCACGCCCCATTACAATGTTCATCGCGTCAATAATGATTTTGCCTTCGGTGTTCCCCAACGATTGTGTGGCCTCTACGGCCATCATTGCAGGTGGCGATAGCAAAATGACCTCGCTTTGTTGCACAGCGTCTATTACGCTGTGGGCGCTGGTATTGGGATTATTCAGCAAGGCCTCTCCCTTAAATTGCCCAAGATCCCGCACGCCGAGATAAATTTCATGTCCACGTTTGGCCCATTGGGTGGCTAATGCGCCCCCCACGTTGCCGGTTCCAATAATTGCTATTTTCATATTTTTAAAATAAATATCCGTCTTGGGGTTGAGGCTGAAATGGCGGGTGTTTTTCGCCCAAGATTTCCAGCAAATCGCTTTCGATGATTTTACACATGGTGGTCATCGGCACATCGGTGATGAGATTTTCGAACGGTGCTTCATTAATCTCACCGGTGCGTTCGATTACAGTAAAAATGAATGTGATGATAAGCGAAAGTGGCACGATTAACCATAGATCATTATTGTTTAATAATGGGATTAATCCAAATGGCGTGAGCGCAATAAAAATCTGCACAAACAAACGGGTGAAATAATCATATTGTCGGGGCACGGGAATCATTTTGAGACGTTCGCAAGATGTCTGCAAACTACTGAGTTGCGCCATTGCCCCTTCAAGTTGAAAACTATCGAATCCTTGCAAAATGCCTTTGGCCATACCGTCATAAATTTGTTTGCCGATCAAATGCAATAGGGCCAAAGGTTTATTATTTGTCTCAGAAACCCTTGCAAAATCGCTTTCTGTTAAAAATTTTTGTAATTCCTTTTCGTCGGTTTTTCTCAATTGAATACATAAGGCTTGAGGCCATGCAATTAACCGTTTGACCAATTCTTGTTTAAATGCTTCGGCTGCTTCTTTTTGATATTGTGGGGTATGTTTGTGTGAATCTACAAAAGTATTAACCAAACGTCCCAAAATCCGGCATTGATTGACAATATTGGCCCATAACCCAGCCGCTTCGCCCCAACGTGTATATGAGGCATTATTGCGAAAGGCCAAAAAAATAGCCACCGAGGCCCCAAGCATACTTAGTACGCCAAAAGGCAAACTCGGCGCTTTTAATGAAAATATGGTTTGCCCAACATAAATACCGCCGCTTAGTACAAGCGCGGCACTCATCTCTTTCCATATATAGCTGGCTACTTTTCTAGGGTCGAAATTTTGCTTTAAGATCATACTTGTTATGCTTTTATCATTGCATCAATGCAAATGAACAACTTGGCTTACCTTTTGAGGCAAGCCAAATGGTGAGCTTGTCTAAAATCGTATTTATAGCAAGCAAGGTTAAAATAGAGGGCCTGCCGATTTCACTCGTGAAATCGGCGAAAACCGCATTTTGGAGCCTTTCTTAGTATGCTTAGGCATTTAATGCTTTAACAACCAATTCGGCAACTGCGGCCCCACTATTTTGTTGCTGACCTGTAATCAAATTGCCATCTTGAATGGCATAGGAGCTAAAGGGCGCGGCAACTTTGAAGGTCGTATTTGCCAATTTTTTCGCTTCATCTTCGATACGATAAGGCTGAATCTTCATGCCGACAGCGGCATCGGCAAAATCTTCTTCACTATTGGCAAAGCCAGTCCAAGTTTTGCCATCTACGATCAATTTACCACTTGAAGTTTTTGCGCCTAATAACAGGGTGGCAGAATGGCAGACCGCCGCCGATGGCTTGCCCGATTCGTAAAAACAAGCGAACAAATTCTCTAGGGCGGTGTTGTTACGGAAGGTATACATTGGCCCTTGTCCACCTACCAAAAAGATCGCTTGATAATCATTAGGATTTACATCGCTAAGTGTGCTTGTGTTTTCTAAAAGTGCCTTAAAACTTTCTTGCTGCATGTAACCCAACGAAATAATATCGTGCGCAGAATAGCCGCTGGCATCGGTTGGATTTGAATAGCTATCCATCATTAGTTTTCCTCCTTCGGTAGAGGCCAATTCCACTTCGTAGCCAGCTTCTTGGAAAATGCGTAATGCGTGGGTTAGCTCGGCGGCCCAAAAGCCAATCGGCCAGCCCGTTTGCTTTGAGACAGCGGGGCTGCTTGCTACCATCAAAATTTTGCCTTTTATGGGTGCGCCATGAAAATGCACGTAGTGGTTTATTTCTGTAATTTGTGACATATTGCTCTTCTGGTTAAAAGTTGTTTCTTGTGCGGTTTGTCTGATCACTTCTCATCCCGGGTAAATCAAGTGCTATTTCCGCTCAACGATGACAATAATAAATTGAACTATAATAATGTCAAGAACGCACTAAAAAGTTATATACTAACTAAAAAGAAAGTATTGACAAGCGTAATACAAACACCCAAATACTTGTTAGAACAATTACAGGAAGTAAGATGCGCACAGTTAGATGTATTTATATGTGCCCGGTTGAAAATGCCACACAACTGATTAGCGGGAAATGGAAAGCACGAATTTTGTGGAAATTGCACCACAACACCATGCGCTATGGCGAACTGCGCCGCGAATTAGCCGGTATTACTGAGAAAATGCTGGCACAACAATTGCGTGAATTGGAGAATGATGGATTAGTGGTGCGCACCCAATACCCCGAAGTGCCACCCAAAGTCGAATATTCACTCAGCGAATTTGGCAAATCGTTCAGCCCGATCTTAGAGCAAATTGCGCTTTGGGGGCAGCGATATCAGACCGAGATTGTGCGGGCGATAGAAAAATCATCCTTTGCAAGTTGATCGCCTTCAAAAGCCACATTGCCTTCGAATCTGCTGCCAATAGCTTACTTGCCTTTATCGTGTATGTCAGCTTGTATGTATGTATGCTTACTATTAATGACTTTCTTGGGCGCGATTCTCGTTTTTACATGCTTTTTCGCGCGTAATAGCGCAGTTTCATTTACGGCTAAAATTGCGCCCCATGTCTACGGCTCAATCATCACGCCCCGATCGCGGGGCCAAAATTTGGAACGGCGTTATTGCCAATTATCGCGAACGCATCGAGATTACGCACGATGTCGCACCGGTGACTTTGCTTGAGGGCAACACCCCGCTCGTGCCAGCGCCGCGTCTTGCGCATTGGATCGCGCAAGAATTTGCGCCAGCCTCGAAAAACGCTGACTTTGAATTATTCATTAAATATGAAGCCGCCAACCCGACCGGCTCGTTTAAAGATCGTGGCATGACGACGGCCATGACACAGGCGGTTGCCGATGGGGCCAAAACCGTCATTTGCGCCAGCACCGGCAATACGGCCGCATCGGCGGCGGCTTATGCGGCACGGGCTGGGCTGAAATGTGTGGTGTTGGTCCCCGATGGCAAAATTGCGGCGGGCAAATTGGCCGGTGCGCTCAGTTATGGGGCGCAGGTCATTTCGATTGATGGCAATTTTGACGATGGCTTGCGCATGGTGCGTGAGGCCACCGAACACGCCCCGATTGCGCTGGTCAATTCGATCAACCCGGCGCGGGTGCAAGGCCAAAAAACCGCCTCGTTTGAAATTATTGATGTGTTGGGCGATGCGCCCGATTGGCTGTGTTTGCCGGTTGGCAATGCTGGCAATATCACCTCGTATTGGCTCGGTTTCAAAGAATACCATCGCGATGGCCTCGCCAGCAAATTGCCGCAATTGTTGGGCGCACAGGCGGCGGGGTCGGCCCCGATTGTGTTGGGGCATATTGTCGAAAACCCCGACACCATCGCCACCGCCATTCGCATCGGCAACCCAGCCCGTTGGCACGAGGCCACCGCCGCGCTGGATGAGTCGGATGGGCATATTTGCGCCGTGCCAGACGAGGCCATTTTGCATATGTATCGCAATATCGCCAAAATTGAGGGCATTTTCTGCGAGCCGTCATCGGCCACCGGCTTGGCTGGGCTGGCGCGTAGCCTGCGCGAGGGTGTGGTCGATCTGCATGGCAAGCGGGTGGTGTGTGTGCTCACCGGTCACGGCCTCAAAGATCCTGATACCGCCATCAAGCACAGCAATAACAACTCCTTTAAACAAGCCAATATCGCTGCGTTATTAAAGGTTATTTAGTGAAGGATGAAGATCTCCGTTCGTATTCCCGCCACTTCGGCCAACCTTGGGCCGGGCTTTGATTGTGTTGGGCTGGCGCTCGATTTGTGGAACGAATTTGAGCTGACTTTTGCCGCGTCTGAAACCACCCGCGACTATAAACATGTCGAGATGTCGGTTGATATTATTGGCGAAGGGGCTGGGCGTTTGCCTCGCACCAAGGCCCATTTGGTGGCACAAGTGATGCTAAAAGAGTTAGAGCATCTGCAATGCCCCGCGCCAACCGCCATGCAGCTGGTGTGCCGCAACAATGTGCCCGCCGGTAGCGGCCTCGGCTCTAGCTCAACCGCCGTGTTGGGTGGGCTGATGTTGGCGAATCAACTCTCCATCCTCAACCCTCAACCCTCAACCCTCAACCCTCCACCCTCAACCCTCAACCCTCCACCCCCAATCCTCAACCCTCCACCCCCAATCCTCAATCGCGCCATCGAGTTAGAGGGGCATGGCGACAATGTCGCGCCAGCCTATTTGGGTGGTTTGATTGTGGTTTCGCCGACCGCGTCAACCGGCAGTCACGATTACATCACCCAGCGCATTGCCATTACGCCGCAAAAAGTGGTGGTGTGTGTGCCCGATTTTCATTTTCTCACCAGCACCGCCCGCGCCGCCGTGCCGCAACAATTTAGCCGCAGCGACATGATCTTCAACATCGGGCGGGCCATGTTGGTGATCGAGGCTTTGCGGAACGCCGATTATGCCTTGTTGGGGCGGGCGATGGATGACCGGCTGCACGAGCCGTATCGCCTGCCGCTCATCCCAGGCGCGGTTGCGGCCAAAGCCGCTGCGCTGGCCCAAGGCGCTTCTGCCGTCGCCATGAGCGGGGCCGGGCCCGGGCTGATTGCCTTTACCACCGTCAATCATCACGCCATTGGCGCGGCGTTTGTGGCGGCCTTTGCCGAGGCCAACCTCAACGCCCGTTATTGGGTGCTCGATACGCTTGAGCATGGGGCGACAGTGGCAATGACGCAGTAGGCATTACGAATTACGAATTGGTATTTCGCAGGGTTGAGCCTGTTTTGTAAGAGGCTCAATTCATCTTTTATGATAACAAACGCACATATTCGGCAAACGAATGAACTGTATTTGCATTGGGCAGGCTAAATCGATTGGAGATCAGTTCACGCACCGCTAAAAGTGCCTCAAGATCATTACACCAACTTTTCTCAATTGCGTATGCTAATAGCCCAATGGTGCCGATGGTTTGCAAGCCGCGTTGCTTTGCTAAGCTGCGAGCGCGACGTTCATCCAAAATCACCGCCCCCGCCAATTCAGCGGCGCTAGCAATGACTGAAATTTCACCCTCATCAAGTGTTTGATGTAATATCGCTAAAGTCTCTGCTGAAAATACGCCAAAATCAGTCTCATAAATTTCAAAATAGCGCTGGCAAAACCCAATATAGTCAAACACTTGCTCAGGCGCAATTTCTTGCAAGACCTGACGTGGCACAACCAAGCGATGTATTTGTGCTAAATGATGGATTAGCCAGCCTAAATGATCGCGGTGACCTACGTTAAATAGCACCGAAGCATCAAAAACCAACGTTTGCGGAAGCATCAATGGAAACCTTGTTGTTGTTTAAAACTCGATCACGGCTTCGCGC
>CAZLOF010000100.1:2969-10702 GCA_964560745.1 uncultured Thermoflexus sp. | reverse complement strand
ATCCCTCCTCAAAAGGTCAGGAATCTGACCTTTTGAGGAGGGATAGTGAAATCGGCATTCCTTCAATTTCTACCCTTTCTTGGTATATTCAGAAGGTTATATCGTCCATTGATCATGCGCGATACCGACCAAAACCCATTCGCCTTTTTCGAGTTGAAAAACCAAACGCAAGCTGCGCCACTGAATCCCATCGCCGGTAGGATCGGGAAAATAGTGCTCGACAAACACGCTATTGGGATAAAACTGGGGTAAATTGTGAATGCTGTTGCCATTGCCCAAACGTTTGTTATAGGCGCTATTGGGCGCATTTAAAAAATCGACATCATAGATAAATTTTTGAGCGTAAGCCGCAAACGTCAGGTTGATAGGCTCGCCGCTGCCATCAGACACACCCCATTTGCGCACGGTTTTATCCGTATAGGCGGTCTTTAACTGCGTTGTCGTCAGTACGATATCTTGCGGTTTGGCCATTGCATAAGGCGAAAACCGCACCCCTTTGGTTGGGTGGGCCAATGCCGCTAACGCTGCGCCATTATTGGCTTGCAAAGCCATCATCACTTGGGTAGCCTTGCCGCGCAGCAACAGTTCGGTTTCTTTTACACCGGGTTGCGGTGGAATCACCTTGGGATCTGCATACCAATCGTCGATATTAATTTTGGCGGTTGTTTGCCCAACAGATACGTTTACAACGGCCCATTCGCCATATTGTTTACAAGCATCTGGCTTATTTAGCAGAATGCATTGCGAATAGTTGCTATAGCCACCGCCGATGGTTCCGGTGATACTGATAGGATAAGCAAAAATCTCGTAACCACCGGCAGGCAGTGTCATGGTATAACTTCGTTGGTTGCGCACCGTTTTTTGGCTAATCAGCGCACCACTTTCAAGGCTACGGGCATAAATAGTAAGAGGCGGTATGCCCTCAGACGGGTAAGACAATGCCCCAGTAATTGTGCCAAATGTTTGTTTTAGCCCACCCGCGCTGCCACTAAAGGCCATCAGCCATTGTTTGGCACTGTCACTCCATTGCAAATCCCAAATAAGCCCGTCGGTATACCATTTCACCGTGTTTTTATCCAAATGTGCTTCGCTTACAATGGCTTGCAACAGGTTTTTTTGTGGGACCGGCACAATACTGCGCACATCTCGCGCTAATATCTCTTTTTGACCAGCAGTAAATTGTTCTAAGGGTAACAATTTTTGCATAGATGGCTGCAAAAATGCATAGGCGGCCTTATAATTTTTATCTTCGAGCCAGCTATAAAACTGGCGCACAGTTGCTTCGCGGGCTTGGGTAAATGGCTCGACTTTTTTGCCAAGCTCGGCCAACTTGTTATCTTTTAATTGGTATCGGGTAGTGACACTGGCACTGGGGCAGCAATTTCCCTCCCAGCCGGCATATTGTGGGTAGCCAACGATTAATTCACCTTTAACAATTTGCCCATTTAGTTTGTAACCCGCAAGTGCCGTTGCCAATTTAGGCTTGCCATCGGGGCCAACATTAAACACCAACACGCCTGTATTGCCAGCCGTGCCGCCCGAAACCAAATTAAATATGGCTTCTTCTTGCCCATCGCCCGAAAAATCACCATAGGCCACGTCTTGAGCATAAACATACCCATACGCCCCTTCACCATCGGGCTTGTTTTTTTCTTTGACAAAAGGCGCATCGGGGTTTGCGGGCAATTGGGGTTGGGTTTTGTCGATCATCAGCAATGGCTCATTGGCAATAGCTTGCAGCCAATTCACTTTGCGCATGTCGAGCTTTGGCGCGGCGCTTGGTTTGGGGGGCGCGGTTGGGGCTAAAGTGGGTGTTGGGGGCAATGGCGTAGCCGTTGGCTGGGGTTTGTCAGTCGGTGTAACCGCCGATGTTGGCGCGATCACTGTCGTGATGAGCGCCGCAGTGGTGGCCGCCGGGGGCAATGGGGCCGGGGTAAGATTACTGGCGCACGCACTCAATGTCAACGCTATCGCACTAAAATTGGCAATTAGATTTGTCCGCATATTCCGCATATTTCTAAATTTTGTGTTGGCTCAATGTTTTGACAATGTCACATCAAATAAAATGTAGGCTGAAATTACCATCTTACGTCCCCAATAGGGACGCAGAATGATGATTTCGGAGTTGCACTTTTTCTAAAGTATAGACTATTGTATTGCATTCTCTTAGAAAAACAGAACCGCCAGCCACGAGATCGTGGCTGGCGATTTGGCTGTTTGGGGATGTATCGAGCTTATTTCGACATAGCCGTCACGGTCTTATCAATGGTGACATCGAAATTCTCTGCCAGTAAATCACCCTCGGCTTTGCCATTGCCACCGGTGGTTGAGCGTTGCAAGAAGATGCTGGTTTGCAAGCCGCTTGACCACGCCGTGCTGTTCCAACTCACTGAGTTCCAGCTTACGCTATTCCAACTTACTGAGTTCCAGCTTACGCTGTTCCAACTGACCGATGAACCGACAACGTTATTCAAACCGCTGTTGACAATCAATTTGCTAATCGGGATATTGGTATTGGCACTGGCGGTAGTGTTATAGGTGATCGCCCATTCGGCATCAATTTGCCCTGCACCAGCCATTGTTGGGTTGCAATTAGGACAGTAATCAGTGTTGTAAGTCGTTGCCTTTAGCCGGTATTTCGCTTGATCTGCCGTGATATTTGGGCGAGCGTGAATCATGGTAGCAATCGCCCCAGAAACCAATGGCGCAGCCGCTGATGTGCCCGTCATCATAAACCCATTTGCCCCTAAGCGAAAACCCGGGTAATTATTATATAAGTAGCTATTCTTTGCTGCTGCGCCATAAATGCCATAGGCATGTGCGGCCACATCCGGCTTATCGAAACCGCTTTCGGTTTTGCCATACGATGAGAATGAAGCTACAACATCATCACTCAACGTGTCAGTGCCATAATTAGCTATACCACCTACCGTGATGACAAAGGGATCGTTGGCTGGTGCATAAACTGTATTTGCTCCACGATTACCAGCCGAAGTCACGACTATAATGTTGTTAAACCACAAAATTTCGGCGGCGGCGTTGAGTGGGCTGGTGTGATACGACTCTGCCCAAGTGGTGTTGAGTGACAAATTTGCCACGCGAATATTATAGGCGGCCTTGTTTTGTAATACCCATTCCATTCCTGCCACCACTGATGACACTTTGGCCTTGCCTAACCCATCGGCCACTTTTACATTAATAATGTTAGCTTCGGGGGCTACGCCCATATAACCTGTTGCTAAACCATTACTGGCGATCACGCTCGCCACATGGGTTCCATGTCCATAACTGTCCAAGGTCGAATTAACATTATCACCATCTAAATCAACTGATGCCACCAAACGATTGGTGGGTGAGGTCAGATCAGTGAACGGGGTAATACCACTATCGATTACCGCCACGCCGACCCCCTTGCCGGTATAACCCATTTGCCAAACGTATGGCGCATTAATCACCCGCAATGATCGAGAAGGTGAACCCATTGGGTTATATTCAGCTAATTCAGTTAAGCTTGTCCCTTCGCCTCTTTTGGCAGGCACGATGGCACTGCTCTCCACCTCGCCATCGGGCGAAATCCATTTCACATTTGCATGATTTGCAAGTTTATAAAGTGTTGCCGCATCCACCTCAGTTGCAAATGCATTCAGCATTTCAAGTCTCAAACGAATATCAACACCCAATGATTCAGCATATTTTTCAACTGCGTCACTGCTGTCAGTTTTCATCACAATAATCGGAATGGGCTTTCCTTGCGCTTGTGCGATCATTTGCGTGAGCGCAGGCGGCATTTTGGTTAATGAAATTGATCCTTGGGTAAGACTTGGGGGTTGGCTAGTAATCGTCACGACCGCTGTCGCAATTGCAAGCGAAATTACTTTTAATCGTTTAATATGATTTTGCATGAATACTCCTGAATAATTTGCAACACCAGATAGTGCTTTAAAAATATCTTTATATGGTGCATTTATAAATGAAGAGTATCCATTTATTTATCATGATTGCATCGGTTTTATCATTAGTATTGCTCAGAATATGAATAAAATGAAATTAGATTTTGGGGTGATCACAACACCTATCTGTTTTAGCCCCGTCTTTAGGCTGAGGGGATATCTTGAGAACAATCAAATTGAGCAGCGATGTCAAATTTGCAAATGCGCTAGTTTTGCATGATCAACCATCTGCGGAAATTGTGCCATTAGGCGCTTGAGTTTGGGGTTGATATAGGTTTGGCAGAATGGTTTACTGGGGTTTTTGAAATAATAATTGACAATTTCATCACGCGATGGGGTAAACGCCACGAATGGCTGTACGCGGGTGATAATCTTATTGTCAAATTCGGGTTGAAAATCGGCAATAATTTGTTGGGCTTGGGCGTGTTGCTGGGCCGAATAAACATAAATGGCTGAGCGATATTTGACACGCATGGCGTGACTTGAGGTGCAACTATGGCTATACAAATGCGCTGCAATCAAATCTCTAAGCGTAATTTGGATTGGGTCAAAATGCACAATCACGCCTTCTGAAAATGTGTCGTGCGGTGCAATAGATGCAACCCAACCTTGTTCTACCTGCGCCACACCTTTTAATGACAAAAAAATGGCTTCGGTGCACCAATGACAACTGCCGCCCAAGGCAATTTTGTCGAGTTGTAATTGAGTATTCGGCATATGTCATAACAGACGACTTGTAAAGGGGGCAAATTACATTCTAAATTTTATACTAAAGACTGAGGCGCGATTTGCTTGCACCAACATATAATTCTTAAGATGGTTAGCGTTAAAACATGATTAGTAATCGCGAACAAGCTTTAACGCAACAGAATATATCCGCGTTCAGTTCAGCCGATCTCCATAATGATGATATCAATCGTCTGCGCAATCAATTGTGGATTGGCTTGATGGTGACGACGTTTTTTATTCTGTCTATCACGTTAATTGCACGTTATATGATGGGCGACCCAACGCCCCCGCTATCGCTCTTGATTCAAGGGACGTTGCACACAGTGGTTTTTGCCAATTTGTTTTTGCGCAAAACGCGCTATGTGAGCATCACTCAGGGCATTTATGTCATCTGTATTCATTTAGCTGTACCACCGGTGTTCATTCTTTATGGCGGCACCCGTGGGTTTGGCGATGTCGCCCTGCTTACGGCAATTTGTGTGTCTATGTTATATGGCTGGCGGCGATGGATGTTTGTTACTTTTGGGATGATGGCAATCACCCTCATTTGGGTGCTTTATCGTGATAGCATTGGGCAGCCGGTTGCCCCACTTTTAAATTATTCGGCCCAGTTCACCTCACTCAAATTTGTTATTTTAGTGTTGTTCATGGCCTTTATTTTGCGCTATACCAGCGCATTTTATAAAGGTTTGCTTGAAAAATACCGCAACTATGCTGATGAACAAGTGCGGCTTAACCTTGAGCTAAAAGCCAATGGGCTACAGTTAGAACAACTGACCCGCAACTTGCAAAGCTCACGGCAAAAAATTGTGACCGCCCGCGAAGAAGAGCGGCGGCGCTTGCGCCGCGATTTGCACGATGGATTGGGGCCAACATTGGCGGCCCAAGTATTTCGGGTCGGCGCTGCCTTACAAACACTGCGTAAAAACCCCGACAAAACCGAGAAATTATTGGTGGATTTGGAAGGCGGGATTAAAGGGACGCTGGCCGATATACGTGAGTTGGTGTATGGGTTGCGCCCGCCGTTGCTCGATCAGCTTGGCTTGATGGGTGCAATCACCAATTTTGTGCAACAAAACGAAAGTGGGGTTGTCATTCATCTGCAAATGCCGCCCCATTTGCCGTTGCTAAATGCCGCTATTGAAGTAGCGGTTTACCGTATTGTGCAAACTTCGGTTGACAATGTGATCAAACACGCACAGGCCCAAAATTGCCAGGTGCGATTAACGGTGGCAGAAAACATGCTGTGTGTTGAAATCACCGATGATGGCATTGGTATTTCCCCTGATTTTAGGGCTGGGGTTGGGCTAACCTCGATGCGTGAACGCACCGAGGAATTGGGCGGCACCTTTGCCATTGTCGATATCAAACCATCGGGCACACGCTTAACCGCGTCAATTCCATTTTCATCTGAATTAGATCGTGTTGAAGGTTCAAATTTATGATTACTGTATTTATTGTTGATGATCACCAAATTTTTCGGGATGGGCTGCGCATGTTGATTGAGTCTTCAGACGATATGAGTGTTGTGGGCGAAGCCGAATCGGGAGCCACTGTCATATCGCAATTGGCCACCGTAAAGCCAGATCTTATCTTGATGGATATTCAAATGCCGAATGAAAATGGCATTGAGGTCACGCGCCGCATCAAAAAAGCATACCCTGATTTGACGGTGTTGATGTTGACGATGTTTGAAGACGACCAGTCTGTATTTGCCGCCATGCGAGCGGGGGCAATCGGTTATGTGCTAAAAGGCATTAATCACCAAGACATGCTACAAACGATACGTATTGCAGCCGCAGGTGGGGCGGTGTTTAGCCCCAGAATTGCCCGGCACATGATGCAATGGTTTGAGCAGTTGCCGAGCAGCAAACCCTCGCCTGCCGTTGAATTGCCGGCTTTAACCCAACGCGAACTTGAAGTTTTGTCGATGATCGCCGCCGGAGATAATAACGCAAAGATTGCCGATAAATTAGTTGTTACGCCCAAAACAGTGCGAAATTATGTTTCGCAGGTGCTCAAGAAATTGGCGGTTGATGATCGGGCAGCAGCGGCACAGATGGCCCATCAAGCTGGGATTGGTCGCTAACCATTGGTTTACCAAAGCAAAGCCGATTGGGTTGTAAACAGGGATACGCCCAGATTCACCATAATGCAGCCACTCACCATATCGAGCGCCCGCCAAGCCATCGCGCGGTTAAATAGGGGTGACAATCGGCTTGACCCGTAAGTTAATGTAAAAAACCAAACGCACGAGGCCATCGCAGCACCCAACCCAAATAAGATGCGTTCATCAATTGCATAGCGACCGCTGGTTGTGCCGACAATCAGCAGCGTATCGACATACGCTGCCGGATTAAGCAACGAGAAACTCAAGGCTGTCAAAATTGCACCTTTTAAAGTAAGCGATGTCATTTGTGACAGTCCATCTTCTGCTATAGGCTGACCACGCCAAGCCGAATGAAAGGAACGCCCAGCATAGACAAATAAAAACACCCCGCCACCCAAAGTGGCAAGAAGCAACAACCATTTGTTTGTAGCAATGGCTGTGCCCAAACCACCTACGCCCAAGCCGATGAGCAATACATCAACCAGAGCGGTGACAATCACTGTCGGAAATAGAAACCGCCGATTCAATCCTAATCGCAATAAAAACAAATTTTGTGGGCCAAAGGCGACAATCATGCCCGCATACAAAATAAAGCCTTGCATAAATGGTTGAATATTTGTGGTCATAGCAAATAGAATAGCATGTAAGCCCGTTTATGGGTGTCCTCAATGTGTCCCGACCGCGTCCTCAATTTAATAGGAATACGGGTTATGGATAGCAAAATAAAAATGGGTACAATAAGCCCTGTGCGATGGCTAAACGAATTTGGATTACCCGTTTAATACATCTATGGGCGGTGTTGTTGCTAGGGCTTGCGCCATTTTTATGCATTGCTTATTGCAATGCCAAGCACACCGTTGCGATCAATGATGCGACATCGCATCAGCATAGCGCCGCGTCCACCCAAGCTGCCTCTACCCAACCCTACACCCCCGAGCCTGACC
>CAZLOF010000100.1:0-2959 GCA_964560745.1 uncultured Thermoflexus sp. | reverse complement strand
ATTTTCCGCTGCATGATCTCACCCGTATGATCATGTTCTTGATCGAGGCCTTGCCTTTGCCTTTGTTGACTTTGGCGGTGTTGTGTGTATCGGCTTTGATTCATCTGACCGCCACCCCCCATAAAATTTTTACCCTCAATGTTCTTTCGCCACCCCCACGATTGGCTGGTGTTTTCTTTTGTTAAAAATTTAAAATTTAATCGTTAAACAAAAATAACATTCATACTAACCCGCCATCACCCATGCGTGAGGGTTGGTATAAACACCTAAATTGCTCAGCAATAAAAAATCCAATCATGAAAATCAAAATAATTGCAACCGCCTCACTCTTGGCGTTTGCTCTTGTCGGTTGCGGCCCCGCAGCCGCCCCCGAAGAAACTGTTTCTGTAAAATTTGCGCTTAAGGCCAACAATGAAGACATTGTGTGTGGCAAAGATTATGCCAATTTGGGGCTAAAGCAAAGCAAAGCCCAAATTACTGATGCGCGTTTTTATGTCTCGAATGTGCGTTTGGTAACAGCCCAAGGTCAAGAAGTGCCGCTAAAGCTAGACCAAGACAAAAAATGGCAATATGACAACGTGGCCTTGCTCGATTTTGAGAACGCCACTGGGCTATGCCGCGACTCTGGCACTGCCGATTTGCGTGACGTGGTGGTAGGCAAGGCCCCAGCCGGGCGTTACACCGCCGTCAATTTTGACCTCGGCGTGCCATTTAAACTAAACCACGCCGATGTGACCAAAGCCCCATCGCCGCTCAATGTGCAGGCCATGTGGTGGAACTGGCAAGGTGGTTATAAGTTTGTGCGTATCGACTTGCGCACCGACAGCCCCGCACCCGATAACACTTGGCTCATTCACCTCGGCAGCACCGGCTGTGCGGGCGATATGACCAGCGGCGGCGGTATGAACATGAATGCCGATAGTAGCCAACCGCCCAAGATGCCATGCAAAAACCCTAATTTAGCCAGCATTTCGTTAAAAGAATTTGATCCACAAAATAGTGTGGTGGTGGCCGACTTGACCGGGCTGCTAAAAAATGTGAATGTGCGCGAAAGCACCCCCAAGCCCCCCGGCTGCATGAGCGGCACCGACGACCCCGACTGCACCAACTTGCTGCCCAACTTTGGCTTGGGTAACGCCCAAACCCTGTTTAGGGTTGAAAAAGCCAAGTAATGCGCATTACAGCCTATCTTGTCACATTGGCCCTCGCGGCTGCCGCGCTAATGCATTTGGTGATTGCACCCATGCATTACGCTGACCTGCCGCCACACGGTTTGTTTTTTGCCGTGTTAGGGGTGGCCCAATTTGCCTTGGCAATGGTAATGCTCGACCGGCTAACCCTGCGCGTGTTAGCCGGTCGAGGGCTGTTGGCGCTAGGCATGGTGTTATCGGGCGGCGCAGTGGTGGCATGGCTTTATAGCCGTTGGGTTATTACGCCGTTTGGGGTGCAATTAGATTTTAATGCCCCAACAACTTATGTGCGACACGTCGTTGAGTTGTTGGCCTTTGTTGGCTTTGTGTCATTAGAAATGAGGCGCAGCCAACCGAGGCTTGATACAAAACGCATATTAAGTGGGCTAGCCATGCCCTGCGTCATTGCAATGGTGGCTGGCACAGCTATGTGGGTGAGTGGCCGCATTGCTGAGCGATATGTGGCACAAGGTGGTTGGCCGACGTTTATCGCCGCGCAACACGATCACAGCACTCACGATCACAGCCTCGATGCCGCGATTGTGGCCCAGATCAACAGTGCCGCCCAAGCCCAAAACGATGCTTACAACTGGAAGCTACCGGCTAATTTTCCAGTGCCATTTGTGCCAACCGATAACCCAATCACCCCTGAAAAAGTGGAATTGGGACGTTATTTGTTTTATGATGTGCGTTTATCGGGCAATGGTAGCCAATCGTGCAGTTCATGTCATCAGCAAAAATTAGCATTTAGCGATGGCAAAACTGTTGGCATTGGGTCAACTGGGCAAATGCATTCGCGCAACCCAATGGCGCTGGTGAATGTGGCCTATAACGCCACCCAGACGTGGGCCAACCCATTGCTAACCTCGCTCGAAGGCCAAGCCCTATTGCCTATGTTTGGCGAAAGCCCAGTTGAATTGGGCATTACCGGTCAAGAAAATGCAGTATTGGCGCGATTTCGTAATGATGACATGTATCAACGCTTGTTTAAGGCGGCGTTCCCGAATGAGCCAGAACCCACTTGGCGCAATATTGCGCAAGCCTTGGCAACTTTTCAGCGCACTCTTATTAGCTCAAATTCACGTTTCGATCAATTTGTGCGCGGCAACCCCAGCGCTTTGACCGAGCAAGAAAAACGCGGGGCGGCTCTGTTTTTTGGCGAAGACCTCGAATGTCATCACTGTCATACTGGGTTTAACTTTAGCCAATCGACTGTATACAGTGGCAGCACTTTTATTGAGCGACCCTTCTTTAACACTGGTTTATACAATCTTGATGGCAAAGGGGCCTACCCATCTGACAATCGTGGCTTGTATGAATTGACACTTGACCCACAAGACATGGGCAAATTTCGCCCACCGACCTTACGCAATATTGCGCTGACCGCGCCTTATATGCACGATGGCAGCATGAAATCGTTAGATGAAGTGGTGCGATTTTATGAACGTGGTGGGCGCGAAACTGTCAGCGGCCCCAATGCTGGCGATGGTCGGCTTAACCCATTCAAAAGTGGCTTGGTTTCGGGTTTTCGCATTACCGATGATGAACGCGATGCTTTAATCGCTTTTTTGCGTACGCTGACCGACGAGCAATTTATTACTGATCGTCGTTTTAGTGACCCATTTGTAAAGTAGTCTGTATTTTCTGAATAAAACGGTATAGTCTTTGGAAGTGGCGGCTGCCGATTTCACGATATCCCCCGCCAAGCTAGGCTGGGCGGGGGATATCGTGAAATCGGCGAAAACCTCTGGAAAAGAATTTTCTGGATA
>CAZLOF010000099.1:0-10722 GCA_964560745.1 uncultured Thermoflexus sp. | reverse complement strand
GGTATTGGTCGGCAAACGCGGGTAATCGTCGGTGGGGAAAGACTCAACGATCATGCCGGATTGGGCCAATGTTTGGCAGGTGCGCACATAGGCCACGCCATTCACCGTCGCCAAACAATGCGGGCAATCGCCCGCGGCACACAAGCACCCGCCACGATTTGGGTGCAGCCCGGCCCGTTGCATGGCGACCAACACGCTGTCGCCCGCATCAAATGCCACTGGCATTGTGTTTACGATTATGTTCATAAGAGTTGAGAGTTGAGAGTTGAAAGTTGAGAGTTGAGAGAAACACACTCTCAACTCTTAACTCTCAACTCTCAACTTGAGTAAGCGCTATATTCACGTCATCATACACCCCTTCGCATACTTGGGCAAGGGCGGCACGTTTGGCAGGGTCGGTGGCGATGCCAAAGCCGCGCACGGTGACATGAATGCCGCGTTCGGCGAGGGCGGCAGCGGCTTTTTGGCAGCCGCGCACACCGCCGGCGTTGTCTTCAAACACACAAGCCACTGCGCCATCTAACCCACACACCAGCTCGTTGGCACGGCCTAAATGGGTGAATTGATAGGCAGCGGTGGCAGCTTTGGTGAGCGGCGTGCCGGTAGCAGCCAACAGCGCGGCAATCGATTGGGTGGCGGCGGGCTTGGCGTAATCCCAAATGTTGCCGCCAAATTGATCGGCCAGCCATTGCATTGGCCCCAAGCCCATGTTGGGCAATTGCGTAATGCCCAATTGTTCAAGCGCGATTTCGGCTTCGGGCGTTTGATACAGCCCAGCGCGACTGTCGTCGGGCGGCAAACTGGGGCGAGCGGTGTAGGTGGTGGCGGCGTGGCGCAGCACGATCTCGCGCCCAGCATCGTTGAGCAATGGCTTGTCGAGCGTGGCTAAAAACGACTCGCTGTTGAGCAGGGGCGGCAAATTAAAATGCTTGGCGAACACATCGCTACCCAGCACCAGTTCGTAAATGGCGCGGGTGGTGATCGAGATATGTGGGTCTTGCACCTCGTCGAGCAGGGCGTGAATGCCGGCGTGTAGCTCGGCAGGTGATTCATGCAAGAGCAAGTCGCGGGCGCGTTCATTGGGCAAGCCATTAAACTCGGTGCTGCGCCGCGCCCATGCCGCAAAGTCGGGGCGGCGTTCATGGCCCAAATGCTTCATTAGCATATTAATGCCGATGCTAAATGGCACAGAATCCCATTCGTTGCTATAACCACATGCATGTAATACGTTAATTTCTTGTTCGGCGGGGGCATGGGTCGGCAAACCGCGTTGCTGCCCCACCCATTCAATCGTCTTTCGCATGGCATGGCGATACCCGCGATCATGAATGAGTGTGCCGTCGATGTCGAGGAGAAGGATGTTCATATTGGGAATTACGAATTACGAATTACGAATTACGAATTTGTCGAACAGGGTTACGCATCTCATACCCCGTTTCGCCAATTCGTAATTCGTAATTATTTAAAGTTCGCCCGCTACCAGCGATTCAAACGTTTCGCGGGGGCGGATGATGCGCCAGCCTTGACCGTGAAGCATGACTTCGGCGGCACGCGGGCGGGTGTTGTAATTGGAGGACATGACGAAGCCATAGGCCCCGGCATGTTGAATGGCGAGTAGATCGCCGCGTTGTAAATCGGGCAGCACCACCGCATGGGCCAAAAAGTCGCCCGATTCGCAAATCGGCCCCACCACCTCGTAGGAGTTCTGAGTCCTGAGTCCTGAGTCCTGAGTTCCAAGGGCTAAGTGCTCGGTGCTATACCCATTAACCATTGACCATTGACCATTAATCATTAATTTATGCACCTGATGTGCCGCGCCGTAGAGTGAAGGGCGGATGAGGTCGTTCATGGCGGCATCAACGACGGCGTAATGTTTGTCACCGTTGGTTTTGGTGTAAAGCACACGGGTGAGCAATTGACCGGCCTCGGCGACGAGGTAGCGGCCCGGCTCAATTTGCACATTTACCCCATCAGCGCGGGCCAGCGGCAACATGGCATTGGCGATATCTTCGACCGCGAGTTGTGGCTCATCGGGTTGATAGGCCACGCCGAAGCCGCCGCCCACATCCACATGCGACAAATCGGCCCCAAAACTGCGGCACTCGGCGACAAAATCGAGCAACACTTGCATGGTTTGGGCATAGGTGGCTGGTTCGAATAGCAACGAGCCGATATGAGCATGAACCCCTGCGATATTAACCCCCGGATAGTTGGCGCGCTGCGCGACAAGGGCCAGGGCTGGCTCGACATTGATGCCAAATTTGCTGCTGCCTTTGCCGGTGGCGAGGTATTGGTGGGTATGCGGGTCTACAGCAGGGTTGATGCGCAAAGCCACGTTGGGGCGCAGCCCTTTGGCTTGGGCGATGTCGCTCAGTACGCGCAACTCTTGGGCGCTCTCGACGTTAAGCCAACCGATACCGGCATCGAGCGCTTCATTTAGCTCGTCGTCACGTTTGCCCACGCCTGCAAACACAATTTGCTCGGCGCTCGCCCCTGCCAGCATGGCGCGGCGCATCTCGCCGATGCTGACCACATCGAAGCCAGCGCCCAATTCGCGCAGCAGCTTGAGAATGGATAAATTGCTATTGGCCTTGACAGCGTAATAGATGCCGCAGCCTGCGAATGCGGCGGCCAGCCGTTGGTAATTGGCCGTGATCTTGTCTTGGTCGTAGATATAGCACGGTGTGCCGACTTGAGCGGCAATTTCGTGCAGAAGGGTGTTCGTCATGGGGCGGAACTATACCAAAATAATACCGGAACCACTCCCTCTCTATTTTTTAGAGCAGATGGTGGTTCCGGCATTATTTTGGCTCAGATTAACCCCACTACAACACCAATGCCCAAGGATTTTCGAGCAAGCGTTTGATCTCTGCCACAAATTGTGCCCCTTCGGCCCCATCTGTGACACGATGATCAGCCGCCAACCACAGCTTCATCATGCTGCGAATGACGATTTGCCCATCTTTGACCACTGGCGTTTGCACCGAGTTACCAATCCCCAAAATCCCAGAATCGGGTTGATTGATGATGGGAATGACATCCTCTGTGCCATACATACCAAGATTGCTGGTGGTAAAGGTTTGCCCGCCTAAATCACCGGCTTGGCCTTTGCCCTCACGCACCCGCGCTGCAATCACAGGCACTTCGGCCCCAATTTGCTTCAGCGTTTTCTTATCGACATCACGCACCGTAATGACCAACAAGCCGCCTTCCATCGCTACTGCCACCCCAATATTAATGGCTTCGCGATATTCAAGCGCATCGCCAGCAAAGGTGGCGTTGAATTTGGGATACTTTTTGATCGCCAAGGCGGTTGCACGCACCACCAAATCATTCACCGAGACTTTAATCCCCTCGGCTTTGAGCGATTCGTTGATTTGCACTCGCATTGCCAAGGCCGCGTCCATTTCGACCGAATTTGCTACATAGTAATGTGGCACCGTGCCTTTGCTTTGCGTTAAACGCGCCGCAATGGTTTGGCGAATCTTGGTCAGCGGCTCGCGGCGGGTACCAGCCAGTGCAGACGCGACAGCGGCAGCAGGCGCTGGCTTGGGCTGGGTAACTTGCGTTACCACCGGGGCTACCACTGGGGCAGTGGGGGTTGGGGCGATGGCTGGTGCAACGGCTGGCGCTGCTGGTTTTGCAATCACACTTGTGCCAGCCACTGCCGCCGCCTTCACATCCTCAGCCACAATTCGGCCTTCTGGCCCTGTGCCTTTGGTGCGGGTCAGATCAACCGCCAACTCTGCCGCCAATTTCTTGGCGTAAGGCGAAGCGATGACCCGTCCGGTATTGACAGGGGCTGGGCTGCTGACAATCGGCGCGGCGCTGACGACAGCGGCGCTGGTTACAGCGGCCCTGGTTACAGTGGCATTTTGCGGTACACTCACACTCACCGATTCCATCAACGCCTCAATATCGCCCTTGGTAATGCGGCCTTCGGGGCCAGTGCCCTTCACCTTCTTCAGGTCAATCTTCAACTCATCTGCCATACGGCGGGCAATGGGGGTCGCATTTACGCCAGCGTTGTCAATGACGGTGGCAGGCTCGGCAGCGGCGACAGGGGCGCTGGGAGCGGGGGCGGCCACCACCGCATTTGCATCGCCAACATAACCAATTACCGTATTCACCGGCACTTTTTCGCCAGCCGCAACCACAATTTGCAACAGTGTGCCAGCGGTTTCGGCCTCGACTTGAATCGTGGTTTTGTCGGTTTCAATCTCGACAATGGCCTCGCCTTTTTTAATGCTATCGCCCACATTTTTCAACCAACTGCCCACCGTGCCTTCGGTCATATCAAAGCCCATTTTGGGCATGGTAACGGGTGTGCCGCCTTTCACTTCGGATTGGGGATTAGGGATTGGGGGTTGTGGGGTGGGTATCACTGGCGCAGATTGTTCGGTAACAACCGCTATAGGCGCGGGCGGTGCAGGCAACGGCGCCCTAACCACCGTTTCGCCAGCCGCACCAATCGACCCAATAGGTGTGTTGACTGGCACTTTTTCACCGGCGGGCACAGCAATTGCCAACAATATGCCGCTGGTGTCGGCTTCCACCTGAATTGTGGTCTTGTCGGTCTCGATTTCGACCACCGGCTCGCCTTTTTGAATGGCATCGCCAATATTTTTAAGCCAGTTTGCTACTGTGCCTTCGGTCATGTCAAAGCCCATTTTGGGCATGATGATTTGTGTTGCCATTTTTCTTTAGTAGAAAGTATAAAGTGCTAAGTGCTGAATGGAAAGTGCAAAGTGGAAAGTAAAAAGTATGAAGTGCTAAGTCGTGGCATATCATTTCCCACTTAGCACTTTCCACTTTTTACTTTGCACTTTCTAATTGCCACTTGCCACTTTTAATATTTATTCGCCATCATTGCTTTACAAGCCATCACCACATCTTCGGCAAAGGGTAGTGTTGCGCGTTCAAGGTTTTCGGCATACGGCATTGGCACATCCAAGCCAGCTACGCGGGCAATGGGTGCATCAAGATCATTAAAGGCTTGCTCTTGTATCGAGGCCGCAATTTCACCACCAAGCCCACCTACGCGCCAGCCTTCTTCCACCACAATCACGCGGTGGGTCTTGCGCACCGATTCAAGCGCTAAGCTCAAATCCATTGGGCGCAATGTGCGCAAGTCAACAATTTCAAGCTCAATGCCTTCTTTTGCCAAGGTGTCGGCGGCCTTCAATGACTCAACAGCCATGCGGCCCCACGTCACAATGGTTAAATCTTTGCCGCGCCGTTTGTAATCGGCCACGCCAATTGGGGTGAGATGTTCGCCATCGGGTACAACCCCTTTAACGCGATGATAAAGCGCCAAGTGCTCTAAATACACCACTGGGTCGTCATCACGAATGGCTGACTTGAGCAAGCCTTTGGCATCGGCAGGGCTTGAAGGAACCACCACTTTTAGACCGGGAATGGAGGCAAACCATGCATCGAAGTTTTGCGAATGGGTGCTGCCTGTGCGACCAAAACCATTGGGGGTGCGAATGACCATCGGCACTTTCATTTGCCCATTAAACATATGGGCTTGCTTAGCGGCATGGTTCACAATTTGATCCCACGCCACCAACGTAAAGTTAACAGTCATGATCTCGGCAATCGGGCGCATACCGCCCATCGCCGCACCAATGGCAATACCAATAATGCCTTCTTCGGCAATAGGTGTATCAAAAATGCGATCTGGAAATTCTTGGGGCAACCCGCGATAAACGCCATAGGGGCTGCCGCCTTTGTTGTAATTAACGATATCCTCACCCCACATCACCACATTCGGGTCACGCTTCATTTCTTCGCGCAGGGCTTGGGCAATCGCTTGTGCATAGGTTATTTCGGCCATGTTTATAACAAAGTGAAAAGTGTAAAGTAAAAAGTGCAAAGTAAAAATTTAAGCTTTTACTTTTTACTTTGCACTTTTACTTTTTACTTCTTTAATAAGGTAGGTGGTTTAATCAACGAGCCATCAATGTGCATGTTGGCGACCGGCGTTCGATAAATATAATCGTAAAGGGTCGAGCGGTCTGGCAATGGGCTGGCATCCGAGAATTGAACGCTGTCTTCGACCTCGGCCTCGACTGCTTTGTCGATCTTGGCGAGGTCTTCGGGGGTAGCGTGATTGTGTTTAAACAGCACATTTTCGGTAAAACGCACAATCGGGTCACGGGTTTTCCATTCTGCTAATTCAGATGCCGGGCGGGGTGTGTTTTTGTCTACCGCCGAATGCCCAGAATAGCGATAAGTGATGGCCTCGAGCAAGAAAGGGCCATTGCCGGCCCGCACTCGGCTAGCGATATCGCATACCGCCTCACGCATCGCCATCACATCATTGCCATCGACTTGCATGGCTTCCATGCCATACCCAGCGGCCTTTTTATAAATGTCGGTCAATGAGCTATGCACACTCAGTGGCGTGCCCATCGAATACATATTATTGACAACTAAGAAAATAATCGGCAATTTCCACAATTGCGCCCAGTTTAAGGTGGCATGAAAGGTGCCAATATTGGTGCTGCCGTCGCCCATCATGCATAAGGTAATCCGTCCGGTTTTTTGGTATTGGGCAGCATAGGCTAAACCAGCCGCCAATGGCAAATGGGCACCAACGATAGCATAACCACCCCAAAAACGTTTGCTCACATCGGCAATGTGCATCGAGCCGCCACGACCGCCAGTAGTACCGTCTTTACGACCAAACAATTCGGCCATCACCGCACGGGATGACAACCCACGCGCCAACGCATACCCATGATCTCGATAATTTGTTACCAGATCGTCATCGGCGTTTAATGCAGACACCGCGCCAACACATACTGCTTCTTGCCCGCTATCAAGGTGCAAAAAACCACCGATTTTGGCTTTGCCATACATCTCCGCGCTTTTATCTTCAAATACGCGAATCAGTTGCATTTGCCGATACAGTTCCAGCAAACCTGCTTTATCCATTGTTATTTCCTTGTTGTATTATTTTTTATAAAATATCTATTTACGTTGGTAAAAATCTTTTGTTTTACCCTTTGCATCTTCCCAATAATTAGGGCATTCCCAAAAGACATAATGCCGCATTCAGTATAGAGTCATCCCAAAAAGTCTTTTCCAAAGATTTTCGCCAATTTCACTATGTCTCTGTCCAAGCTACGCTTGAACAGAGACATAGTGAAATTGGCATATCATATTTCCGAAAAAGATTTATCGCGACAACGATACGGGCTTGGTTAGCATGGCTTTGCCCATGTCAATCAAGATCCGATCCTGAATTCGGCGAAAATTTGTTTTGATTTCCACTCATTATCAAAAAGATTCTTTTTTGCTATATGTTTAGACATAAAAAAGCCTCGGGTAGTAATTACCCGAGGCTTGCTTTGCGGCAAGTCTAAAGAAATGCGGCTAGTCCATCTAGGACGAGGCAAATCATAAGCGTCATATATTTTACCTTGAATCCTGATGATCGTAACGAATATTGTTTAATATTTGCTTAGAGCTTGCTACCATTTTCCTGCGACTGCCAAACCACTGGGTTTCTTGGGTTCTTGGGGTGGCGGAGTTTTGGGTTTGGGCGGTTCGGCCTTGCTCGAAGTAATCAAGCCTCCGTTTGACGCGGGTGAAGGCGCGGGGGCTGGTGATGGTGCTGGCGCATTACGGCGCGGCTCGGGCGCAATTTGTGGCGGCGCAGCTTCTTGGGCCGGGTCATATTTTGGCAATATGCCGCGAGCCTGAATCATCACTTGGGTCATACGTGCCGAAGCATCGGTGCGATCTTGGCCGGCCAATTGTTCGGCCATCTTGCCCATCGCCGCACAGAATCGGTCATCAATCCCCATTTCGTCGCGGATTTGCTCTAAAATCTGCTGGGTTTCGTCTGGGTATTGGGCCTGCATCAAGGCATTCATAATCTGCACTTCAACTGGTTGGCGCTCGGTCATAATTTGCATGGCGATGCGATAAACCATCTCGAAGGCTTGCAACATTTCTTTGCGTTGGCCTTGTTGTTGGGCGCTTTGCATATTGGCCTCGACCACTGCCAAGAAATCTTCGTCGATCTCTTTTTCGTGCTCACGGGCCGTCGCTAGCGGGTCTTGGCTGCTTAAAATTTTGTTGATTAAGTCAGCTTTGGAGCGCATAAACTCTTTTTGGGCATTTTCGAGCTTAACGCGAATCTCTTGCACCTCTTTGCGCACGGCAATCAGGGCATTTTTACCAGCTTGATCGGGTGTTGCATCGATCTTGGTGCTGAGCAATTGGAAAAATTGATAATCGAGCAATTGATAGCCGACTTGCACCAATACTTCACGCGTTTCGCTGTCGGGCGCAGTAATCAATTGATCGAGCAACGTCTCACGAGTGGGTGATTTTTGCAAGGTTTCAATCGCTGAAGCCCGCGTTAGCATTTTCTTGCCATAAGGAGTCTCTTCTAGCAAGATCTTTTCGATGATGGTCAGTTGCTGTGCGGCTTGTTCAATACCACGTTGCATGGCGGCTTCGATATTCATCGACAGCAATTCAAAAACGGCGGCATCGACCTTATCGGCATTTTTTTGCACACTATCGCGAATGCTTTTTTCGTCGGTCATGCGCACCCAATCACGCAACAATTCGCTCTTGATGCGTTGTTCTTCTAGCATTTCTTTGCTAATGCCATCCTTCTCTAAAATCGCTTCGACCAACGATTGGAAAGTAAAAAACATTTTGGGTTGCAACAAATAAGCTTTGGGCGTATTGTCGGGCAAACCACGCATAATGCTTTGGGTCATTTGCCCAATTAAGCGTTGCTGATCTGTATCACGCAAATTCATTTCCATCGGCATCAGCACATAGGCAATCTCTTTCGATGGATCATGATACATAAATGGCGCGGTTAGGCCTTGGATGCGCCCCGATAGCAGCGCCGATTTCACTTCAGGTTGTTTGCCCACATCCAACACTTGCGCACGTACTGGGGCCGGGCCGCCCATACCGCCGCCGCGCATGTTGTTTGGGGTGATCAATTGTGGCATTCTTGTCTCCTCATTAAACTAAAACCTATCGATTATAAGGGCTGAATAGAAAGTGCAAAGTGCAAAGTGGCAAGTGGCAAGTGCTAAGTGCTAAGTTTTGAATTACGTGCCTAACTTAGCACTTTTTACTTTCTACTTTCCACTTTCCACTTTGCACTTCCCACTTCGTTTAACATGGTTCACATGAAAATTGAAAGTTTAAATGAATATCAAACCTTGTCGCGCCGCACCTGGAGCCTGATTCATTGCGATCACGCCATTACCTACCCAACCTTAGGGTTGGTGAATGAGGCCGGTGAGGTGGCAGGCAAAGTGAAAAAGATATTTCGCGATAAGGGTGGCGTGATCTCCGCCGATGACCGCGAGGCGCTAAAACATGAACTGGGTGATGTGATGTGGTACTTGGCCCAAATTGCCACCGAGCTGGATGTGACGCTCGAAGAAGTGGCGAGCGCCAACATCACCAAGCTGTTTGATCGCCTTGAGCGCGGCAAAATAAAGGGCGATGGCGATACGCGCTAGGTCAGTGGTCAGTGGTTAGTGATGAATTTACTTGTAGCTAACCACTAACCACGCCTTAAAGCGGCTCTTGCTGGGTGGTGCAATGAATACCCCCACCACCGGCAGCAATGGGGTCAATATTCAATTGAATAATTGCGCGACCCGGATAGGCTTTTTGCAAACTGGCATGCGCTTTTTCATCGGCTTTAGCGTCTCCAAACTCAGGCAACAACACCCCGCCATTAAACACATAAAAATTAATATACCCAGCCGCAAATTCTTTATTGGCATATTTAGGCCGAATAGTTCCCGGACCTTCTAACACCACCACTTCTAATTTTTTGCCCGAAGCATCTATCGCAGCATTCAAAATATCTAAATGTTGTTTGGTTACCGCATGGTCAAATGACTGTGGGTCTGGGTCATAGCCCGCAATTACCACCCCGGGTTGGGCAAACCGCGCATAAAAGTCGGTATGGGCATCGGTAATGTCTTTACCAGCAATCCCGGGCAGCCAAATAATCTTGCGTAAACCAAGCAAACGCTTAAGCTCAGCCTCACATTGCGCCTTACTTACCCCCGGGTTGCGGTTCGCGTTTAGCACGCAGCTTTCAGTGATGATAGCCGTGCCATGCCCATCAACCTCAATACCGCCGCCTTCTAATGAGAGCGTGGTTTTAAGCACTTGCACGCCAGCTTTGCTCGCCACAAATTCAGCCACCTTGGCATCACGCGCATATTCTTGCTTTTTGCCCCAGCCATTGAAATTAAAATTGACAGCGGCTTTGTCACGTCTGCTATTCATCACAAACACCGGGCCGGTATCGCGCATCCAAAGGTCATCAATGGGTTGCACAATCAAATTGACTGTGGGGCCACATTTCTTTTTAGCCGTCTCCAAATCTTCTTCACGCACCAACATATTCACCGGCTCATGTTTGGCAATGGCTTGGGCGATGGCCGCCAAACTGTCTTGCACACCCGCTAATAATTTTGTCCCCCAAATCTCTTTGCTTGGGCCAAAAGCCATCCAAGTACGTTTATGCGGCTCCGATTCATCGGGCATCAGCCAAGGCTCGGCGGCTGGGGTGTTGATGACAGTTGGGATATTGACAACAGTCGTAGGCGCAACCGTGCTGGGCTTGGGCGGCGCGGCAGTGGCGGTCTCTGGCGCTAACTCACTACACGCAGTTAATAAACTATTTGATAATAATAATGCAGAGCTTGATAT
>CAZLOF010000098.1:0-10759 GCA_964560745.1 uncultured Thermoflexus sp. | reverse complement strand
CAGGCGCGGTTGGTCCAGCAGGTCCAAAGGGTGACACCGGCGCAACAGGTGCTCCCGGCGTAGCGGGTCCAGCAGGCCCAGCGGGCCCAGTTGGTGCTACAGGTGGTGTTGGTCCAGTCGGCCCAGCGGGTCCAGTTGGCGCTCCAGGCGCGGTTGGTCCAGCAGGTCCAAAGGGTGACACCGGCGCAACAGGTGCTCCAGGTGTAGCTGGCCCAGCGGGTCCAGTAGGCGCTCCAGGCGCAGTTGGTCCAATGGGTCCAAAAGGCGACACAGGTGCTCCAGGCGTAGCCGGCCCAGTTGGCGCTACAGGTGCAGTTGGCCCACAAGGTCCAGCCGGCCCAGTGGGTGCTCCAGGTCCAGTCGGTGCTTCTGGTCAAAGCTGTTGGGATCGTAACGGTAACGGACGCGGAGATGCTGAAGAAGATCTAAATCGTGATGGTTCAGTAAACGCCCTTGATTGTATTGGTCCCCAAGGCCCAGCAGGTGCTCAAGGTCCAGCTGGCCCATCAGGTCCAGTTGGCCCTGCTGGTCCAATTGGTCCAGTTGGCCCTGCTGGTGCTCCAGGTGCAGCCGGTCCAGCAGGTCGCAACGGTCAAAGCTGTTGGGATCGCAACGGTAATGGTGTAGGTGATGCGAACGAAGACTATAACCGCGATGGTCAAGTCAATGTACTTGATTGTCTTGGCCCCGCCGGCCCAGCTGGCCCAGCGGGTGCGACAGGTGCGACAGGCCCAGTTGGTCCACAAGGTCCAGCTGGCCCAGCGGGATCAGGTGGTGGCTTCACGCTACAACGCCTGAGCAACACATCAGGGTTTGATGCTTCGTTAGTTAAGACCGTGGATGTCGTCTGTCCAGCAGGCAAGAAAGTCGTGGGTGGTGGTGCTGATATCAATAGCTCACAACCAAACGATACTAAGCTGGCTGTGCAGGATAGCTTCCCATTGAGCGATAACGCTTGGCGTGTTGTAGCTGTAAAAGACAGCAGCTGTAACTGTTCTGATTACCCATGGGGTGTAACCGTGTGGGCGATCTGTGTGGATGCACGCTAATTGAAGCGAATCATTGTCAAGTGTATAACGTAAGTTTTGCACTTGACAATGTGATAAAGAAATATTAGAGGGCACGAACTTGCCACTTGATATTTTTTAAAGAAAGCAATAGAGCCGATAGTGACGTAATTGTGCTATCGGCTTTTTGTTTTAAAGTAGACACAAAATTTGACGTGCTGGCTAGCTTAAAATTAAGTTTGGCTGGCTGTAAAATGTTGAGACTATAAAATATGTTTAAGCCATTTTATCGATTTTTTATTCCATTATTAATTACTTTAGGGTTAATGGCTTGTGCCCCAGCACAAACTGCGACACCGGTTGCCACCCCCTCGCGCCCACCAGTATTGGGGACAATAGATGGTGTAAGCGGAGATTTACGTTATGGTGGAAATATGATCGTAGTGGGGTGGGCCGCCGACATGGTAAGAGGAACACCAGTTAATGGCGTTGAGGTGGTTATTGATGGACGCTGGACGCTACCTGCAACGATTGGGGATGATCGACCTGATGTTGTTAAATTATTGGGTATTCCTGGCGTGTCCAAATCTGGGTGGTCAATTCAATTTTCGCTAGGCACATTGCCACCTGGGCGACATAATTTGGGTGTATTGGTTTATGATAATCAAAACAGACCCGTTTTATTGGCGCTGGTGTACCCATTTGATATTGCTCCAGCTGCATCGCAAGCAACCCAATCGATTTCATCATCGATAAAGCCAACCGAAACACCACAAACAAATGGGGCTGCGACTTCGATAGTTACACCGAATGCTGTTGCAACAGTAACTTCTGTCATTACTAATTCTACTGCGATTACGGGTAATTTTGATGGCATTGAAGGTACGGCCCGCCCAGGTTGGGTGGTGATTGCGCGTGGGTGGGCGGCAGATACCAAGACTGTTGGGCCTGCTGCGCAAGTTGATTTATTATTAGATGGCAAAACTGTAATTTCTTCGACACCTAGCGTCGAGCGTGCTGATATTGCCAAAGATTTGGGTAAACCTGCTTACCTTAAGTCAGGTTGGATTATGCGTTTGCCATTATCAGACACAATTACGGTTGGTAAACATAAACTGAAGGCGATGGCGATGGACGCCCAAGGGCGATCTGTTGTTATTGGAAATGAAATTGAGTTTGAAGTGCTACCAGTGGTTGCACCCGCAAAGCCAGCGGTTGTTGCACCAAAAGAAGCAACGCCAGTTGTGAAAGAGGCGGTCAAAGATGCGCCAAAAGAGCCATCAAAAGATGCCCCCAAGGATGCGCCGAAAGAGTCGACTAAAGATACGCCAAAAGAACAAGCGACCCCTAAACCATAGTAAAGCATCTTTTTAACTTATTTGAAAGATCGAAGCGAGTAGCAAATTTTGCTGCTCGCTTTTTATTTTGAGATTTTTAAGTAAAAAAATTCTTTTTATAATTATTTTGCTCTTAGAATATACATATGCCTTGGATCAAAATGATACCTCCACAACATGCGACTGATGAATTACGGCGTATTTATAACGAAATTTATGATTTATACCCCGGTGAATATAAAAAAAGCGTGCCAGCATTAATTAATCCTGATGGGAGCGAAGATAGTATTACGGCTGCGCATAGTTTAATTCCTGAGGCAATGCGACATATTATGTCGGCCTATGGTGTATTGTTGCAACCTGATTTACCGCTTACTCGTAGACAACATGAGTTGATTGCATCGGTTGTGTCATTGCAAAACCATTGTTTTTACTGAACAGAAAGCCATACCGAGTTCTTGCGTCGTGTTTCGCTCGATGAAGAATTCGTTGCCGCGTTGCGGCAAAACCCAGAGCAAGTTGATTTAAATGAGCAAGATCGTGCAATTGTGGCTTTTGTTGTTCGTTTAACCAAACAACCATCAAGCATGATAGAAGATGATGTTAAAGGATTACGTGCAGTTGGTTTTACAGATCAAGCAATTTTGCAAATTACTATGATCGCTGCGTGGTTTAATTATATTAACCGTGTTGCAGATGCACTAGGATTAGGAAAATCGAGCGACTAAGGGCCGTTAAGGAGTGAGATTGTGACAACAAAATACCCACAACTGGTACGGGTTGTATTAAGTTTGGCAGGCGTAGCGCTTGCATTGCATCTTATTGAGCAAATCTGGAACTTTAGCTTGCGCCTAGGTAGTTTGGTGTCGATTTTGGCGGGTGCTTGGTATTTATCGGTATTAGCACGACCATTAATCGGCTTATTAGGCCAGTTGCGTGTTCCTCGACGTTTGTTACATATTTTGCAGCCCAAAATTGGGTCTCACGCTGTCGCCCGCATAGGTGATATGCGTTTGCCGTTTGGCATCCCCGTCGCAATTTCATATTTGGCATTGTTAGTTGTTATTGTTGGCATTGTTGGTATTGGTGCGACATCAATCATTCCGCAAGTGGTTGATTTGGTAAATCGTGCCCCTGATATTTATGCCACATTGCCGATACGTTTAGTTGAAGTAAGTGGCAATATTGCAACAAGTTTAAACCTTGATGTCGTTGCAATCGATCAGTTAATACGCTCGCAAAATATTAGCGGGCAAATTAGCCAGGTCGCTACAATTTTGGGCCAGCAATTATTGTTGTTTTTAACGGGGGTTGGTTCTTTTTTAACCCAATTGTTATTGTCTATTATTCTAAGTATTTATATTACGATGGAAGGACGGCAATTGCGCGACGATTTTTTTAAAGTGTTGCCAAAGGCTGCCCATGAAACAGCAACTGCGGCCATTATCCAAATTACCCGTGCATTTGAAGGGTATTTGCGTGGTGCTTTGTTGGCGGCAGCCATTGAAGGCGCGATGTGTTTTATGGCTTTAACGGTTTTTAGGGTAAATTATGCGTTGCCAACAGCGGCACTTTATTTTGTGGTGAATTTGGTGCCGTTGGTTGGTTCACCATTGGGCATGATTACGGTGTTTTTAGTAACCTTGTTTGCTAACCCTGCTGCCTTGCTTTGGGTGATGGTGACACTGGTGTGTAGCAATTTAATCAATGCTTATGTCATTACCCCGCGAGTGATGAGTGGGGCGGTGGGGGTTCCCAGTATTTTGGCGCTGCTTTCGACAACTGTTGGTGTGCAGTTATTTGGTTTTTGGGGGCTGATCTTTGGCACACCAGTGACTGGCGCGGCTTATGCTTTTGTGATGAATTTCTTAGTGCCACGGGCGCGGGGTGAATTGGTGCATGAATCTGATGAAGTTAGCCCAGCCATCTCACCCGTTAGCGAGCCTCGACCAACATCAACACCCCATAGCCAGATTGCCCATTCATCGAAAAATTGATACGTAAGCGCCAAGGGCCAGCTTGATTAAATATCAGATCGTTGGCGCGATAACTGCCATCGGCTTGATGCACAATGTTTTGTTCTTGGGCTGTGCCAGCGTCGTTTGGGCTGATGAGTAGCGTGGGGGAGATGACCGTAAGCGTATTGGTGCGGGTATTGAGTGGGATTAATGTCAGGCTGCTGGGGGTGTTGGCTTTGGGGGGATAAGGGGCGAATTTAAAGGTAAGGGCAGTGCCATCAATGACCTGTGTGCCTATGCCATTGGGGTTAAATTGTACGGCAATTGAGGCGATTTGATCTGGGTTAGGATCTTCAATATTGATGGGGCTAGGGTTCTCGTTGCGTGTTTGCTGCCATCGGGCCAACCCAATCCCGATGCCAATAAAAATGAATGTAAAGAAAACCGAAACTCCAATGAGGCGCAAAGCCACTTTTTGCATCTTACACCTTATGTGACATTTGGAAAACCTCGGCGATTTCACGCAAGGCTTTTTCGCGTTCTTGTGTATCATCGCCACGAATGGCAGACGTGACGCAAGTGTTTAAATGGTTTTCCAAAATGATCTCGCTGACTTTGTTTAAGGCCGATTGAATTGCGCTAATTTGGCGGATGATGTCAATACAATAGGCATCTTCGTCAACCATACGTTGCACCGAACGCACATGCCCTTCGATAATTTGTAGCCGTCGGGTCAGTTGCTTGCGTGGTTGTTCTTCCATAGCTTCATTTTATACTAAGCACAGTATAAAAATGTGGTTTTTGCAGCTTTTATTTCCCTTCCTGGAATTTACATTTTGGGGTTGTTGCTAAATTTATGAGCTGGCGCTGCTGTAATTGCGAATTGCATAATGCCAAAGGCGATTGCTGCTGATAAATGTAATTGCTGCAATGAGGGCCGACAATAGGGTTGTGGGGGTGTCTAATTGCCCCAAAATGGCTTGGGCTGGAAATGAGGTGATAAACGCAATTGGCATAATATAGGTGAGCATCATACGCAATACCCCGCGAAAAGTGCTGATTGGAAACCGGGCGGTGTCATAGACCGAGCGAAATAATTCGGTGAGGTTGTTCACTTTGACCAACCAAAACGAGGTAGTGGCAATTAACACCCAAATGCTGTAGACAACGATAAAGCCCATGATGAGCACAAACCCAAAATGCGCCAAGTTGAGCAGCGATGGTTGATAAGCCAATTGTGCAAATGCATACAAAATCATTAAAACGCCAGCGCTAAAATCGCCTAAACCATTTAACCGACTGTAGCGTAAGGTTGCCATAAACTGGCTATCAACGGGTTTTATCAGCACAAAATCGAGTGTGCCTTGGCGCACCATTTCAATCAAACGCTTGATATTTGGCTCAAGGAAGCATTCAATCATGCTGTTGATAATGGCAAATAACCCAACCACAATCAGTGCTTGTGGGTAAGTCCATCCGCCCAAAGTTTGGGTATGTGAAAAGAACACCGAAACGCTAATGAGCGTAATGAAAGCCCACAATAGCCCCAAAAAGATTTGGCCGACAAAGTTTGCACGATATTCCAACTCGGTTAGCAAGCTGGTGCGGGCAAACATGCCGAGTAATTTTAGATATCTCATCGGATGTGTAACCTATGCGCCAACGGCGCTATAGTTGCGCAAGGCAATTTTCCATGTGATTTGTGCAATGCAAAAGAAAAATAGCACCCAAAACGCCTGAAGCGCAAAGCCAAACCAAAGATCATGGCTACTAATACGGCCTGTGATGATTTCGACCGTGAATGAATTGGTGTAGCGAAAAGGCAGCCAAAATAGCGCCGATTGCAGTGAAGCCGGGAACATAACCAGCGGCGCGACCATGCCAGACAAAATGAGGCGGATGCCATACCAAGTAATGATCACGGCATTGGCCTGCGAGGTCCAAAACGCTGAAAGGCCCATTAAATAATCGGCCCAAAATAAGATGAGCCATGCCCCGACAATCGACACTAAAAACGCCAAAACATTTACGGGTGACCAGTCGATGTTTAACCCGGGTCCAACGAGCATGACAAAAATAACAACTGGTAAAACAATTGCGGCGCGTAATGCTTTTTCGGCTAAATTTTGTGAAATATCCCAATGCACAGGGTTCATCGGGCGTAGCAACATCGGCGACAATTTGCCTTCGCGCACATTTTTATCCATCTCCCATGATGCCCATACTGCCGTCAGATTGCGAATCGCCCAACTAATTAAAAAATAAGTGACAAAATCGTTGCTGTTAAACCCATTGACCGAATTATTGTTTTCTTCGGCTACGCTTAGCCAAACCACTAACATCACCAACGAAATGGCGCTCGACATCATCCACAGCAAAATTTCGCCACGAAACTCTAGCATTAATGACCAGCTTGCCCGTAATAGGGTTGGGTATTTTTTTAACATAAATTCTTTGGAAAGGATGAAAGGCAAAGGGTGAAGGATAAAGGATGAAGGATGAAAATGCGTTTTCACCCTTCATCCTTTATTTCTCACCCTTTTTTTGCGCTTGTTTCAAATACTTGGCGAATGATATCTTCAACGGGCGGGTCTTCGAAGGTGACATCGTTGACTTTAAAGTGGGTAAGCAATTGCGCGGCTGCATCGGTAGCACGTTCGCGTGGTACATGCAACACGACTGTCACCCCATCACACGACTCAACTTTGCCATAAGGTGCAAATTGTTCGCTAGCGGCGGGGGCGGTCAACTGTAATTTAATGATTTTATAGGGTGCAATTCGCTCAATCAACTCACGAAAATTGCCATCGTAAAAAATTTTACCTTTGTCGATCACAATAATTCGTTCACATAGCGCAGTCACATCGGCCATGTAATGGCTGGTTAAGATAATGGTTGCGCCATGCCGTTGGTTATAAGCCCCAATAAAATCACGGATGCGCACTTGCATTGTGACATCTAAACCAATGGTTGGCTCATCTAAAAACAACACCTTGGGGCGGTGCAACATGGCGGCGGCCAATTCGCATTTCATGCGCTCACCTAATGACAGCTTGCGCACTTGCTTTTTCATCAATGGCCCTAAATCGAGCAATTGATCCAGCTCTTTTAAGGTCGCATCATAGTCGCCTTGCGAAATTTCGTAAATGGCCTGATTGACTAAAAATGTTTCAACGGCGGGCAAATCCCACATCAGTTGTTGTTTCTGGCCCATCACCAAAGTAAACTGTTTTAAATAGGCCGTTTCACGCTTGTTTGGCACATGCCCCATGACGGTTGCCACGCCACCGCTTGGGTAAAGCAAGCCCGATAGCACTTTGAGGGTGGTTGTTTTGCCAGCGCCATTTGGCCCCAAAAAGCCCACCATTTCGCCCGCTTGAATATCAAACGAGACTTCATCGACGGCTTTGACGGTGCGGTATTTGCGGGCAAAAAACGAACGCAAGCTGCCAGCCAACCCAGCTTCTTTTTCATGAACTTGGTAATGTTTGGAAAGACGATCAACGTGAATTTGAGACATGATTGTTAACCCACAGACCGAAATCACGATTCCTTCATCCCCACCGGGGATGAAGGAATCGTGATTTCGGCGAAAACCTGTTTCACCCCCCAATGATTGGGAAGATACGTGAAAAGCAAAAAGTGCAAAGCAACTTTCCTTGCCTTGCACTTTTTGTTTTATGATGTCCCAAGAGAGATTCGAACTCCCGGCCTGTTGCTCCGCAAGCAAACGCTCTATCCAGCTGAGCTATTGGGACATTGGTCTCGATTATAGCACAAATTTTAAAACCGGTACAATTCAACCCATGTCTTTTGGCGGATTGACCCAAACCCTGCTTAACGCACCCAATACAGCAAAATTATTGGCTGAAATAACGAACCCATTGTCAAACGCAACCCTGCCCGCGCTGCAAATATTGCGGGCTGCTCGTCCATTGGTGGTGGCGGCGATTGCCGAGCAGGTGAAAGTGCCCATTTTGTATGCGGTATCGTCTATTGACCAATCACGGGCGATGGTAGATGCGTTGCGACGCTTGACCGAGCCAGAGGCGGTGTTGCGTTTGGCCGAGCCAAATACCGCGTTTTACGATACCGTTGCGCCGGTTGCCGATGTGATCGCCCAGCGCAGTGCGGTATTGGCGAAATTGGGGTTGGGTGGGCGATCAGCAATTGCCGTTGCCTCGCCGCGAGCGCTAATGCACCTGACCCTGCCACGGGCGCAATTTGTGCAGGGTTGCCGCACGCTCATGCTTGACCAAACCTTGCGCATGGATGAGGCCTTGGCGCATTGGCTCAAAATTGGCTATCAGCCGCAAAGTGTGGTGGAGCATGTCGGCGAATTTAGCCGACGGGGTGGCATTATTGATATTTGGTCGCCCGCCATGCCTTTGCCAGCCCGCATCGAATTGTGGGGCGATGTGGTCGATTCGATCCGCCTATTTGACCCCAGCACCCAACGTAGCGATGCCAAACTTGATCGATTGACGATTACGCCCTTAGAAATTGAGAATTTAAAATTTAAAATTGAAAATTCAGGTGAAGTTTTAAATTCTCAATTCTCAATTTTAAATTTTTTAAGTGGGGGCTTGTTGTTGGTTGATGACGAAGCCGAGCTGCGGATGGCGTGGGATGAACTTGAGCGCAAGGCCGAACGTGAACGTTTGTCTTTGACGGAAGCGCCGCAGTTGACGAATAAACCTTACCTGACCTGGGATGAATTTCGCGCTGAACATAATGCACGGGTGATCGTGCTGGGGCAATCTGCCGAGAACAGTGGTTTGTCGCAACCTGCTTTGGCCCAACAATTTACCAGTGTGCCGCATTTTGCCGGGCAGTTGCCGCCCTTAATGCAATATTTGGAGGAGATACAGCGGCAAGAGGGAAGAACCAAGAGCCAAGAATACAGCGGCGCTCACGCACTCAGCACTCAGGACTCAGCACTCAGCACTTCATCTACGGTCGTGGTTGTGTCACGGCAGGCGGCGCGGCTGGCCGAATTGTGGTCAGAAAAGCACGGCGTTGCCAGTGCTGCCGCCAATTTGCCTGATGCCCCATTGCCGGGCGTGACTTTTGTGACGGGGGCGCTGTCAGGCGGGTTTAAATTTTCCATTTTCCATTCTAAATTTTTAATTTTATTGACCGATGCCGAAATTTTTGGGCAGGTGCGGCTTGAGCCAAGCGCTTATTCGCGCCCGCGCAAGGCTGCGCCCGAGCGGGCGTTTTCAGATTGGCAAACCGGCGACGTGGTGGTGCATGAAGATTATGGCATTGGCCGGTTTCGCGGGTTAACCAAGCTGACCGTTAGCGCCCAAGTCTCATCACCCACGCCCCATGGCGGCGGTGAGGGCAGTGGCGAGATCGAGCGTGAGTATTTGTTGTTGGAATTTGCCGATGCTGACCGGCTATACGTGCCTTTGCATCAGCTTGACCGTATTTCGCGCTATATTGGCAATGATGATGCTGCGCCTACCCTGAGTAAATTACACAGTGGCGAATGGGAAACCGCCCGCCGCAAAGCCAAAGGCGCCGCCGCCGACACCGCCCGTGAGATGCTAACACTTTATGCCGAGCGTGAGTTGGCCGAGGGGTTTAATTTTAGCAACGACACCCATTGGCAACAAGAGCTTGAATTGAGCTTCCCTTATGTCGAAACCGATGACCAATTGAAGGCGATTGAGGCTGTAAAGACCGATATGCAACGCAAACGCCCGATGGATCGGCTGATTTGTGGCGATGTGGGTTTTGGCAAAACCGAGGTGGCGCTACGGGCTGCATTTAAGGCGGCCCAAGATGGCAAGCAAGTGGCGGTATTGGTCCCGACGACAGTATTGGCGCAACAACATTGGAACACATTTAGCCGCCGTTTAGCCATGTTTCCGGTAAAAGTTGAGATGTTGTCGCGTTTTCGCACCAGTGCCGAAAAACGCAAAATCATCGAAAGCCTTGAGGCCGGGGCCATTGATATCATTATTGGCACACATGCGCTGGTGTCTGAGGGGGTGAAATTTAAAGACCTTGGCTTGCTAATTATTGACGAAGAACAGCGCTTTGGCATGAAAGACAAGGAGAAGCTGAAAAAGTTGCGCACCAGTGTCGATGTGTTGACCTTGAGCGCCACGCCGATTCCGCGTACCTTGTATATGGGGCTGGCGGGTATTCGTGATGTTAGCCGGATTGAAACGCCACCGGCAGAGCGCTTGCCGATCATCACCCACATTGGTCCGCAAGATGATAACGTCATTCAGCAAGCCATTCGCCGCGAACTTGACCGTGATGGGCAAGTGTTTTTTGTGCACAATCGTATTCAGGGCATTGGGTTGCTTGAGCAGAAATTGGCGCGTTTGGTGCCAGAGGCACGCATGGCGGTGGCACATGGGCAAATGGATGAGAAGCGTTTGGCTTTTGTGATGAATCAATTTGCCGAGGGTAAAACCGACATTTTGCTATGCACCAATAT
>CAZLOF010000097.1:5945-10780 GCA_964560745.1 uncultured Thermoflexus sp. | reverse complement strand
ACAAAGGAAGATGTTATTGGCACATCTAGCACCATATCGGTATGGACAAGAAGTTCTGTTTCGCCGCTATTTGAGATAAAGTCCTTGTCGCCAGCATGGACTATAGCCCTTATGCCAAATAGCGGCATCATTCAAGACATTCAAGCATTAGAAGCAAGCACATACCGTGTGTTGTATAAAAATAAGAATTTGTTTTATGTTGATTACTTAAGCACAAATTGGCAAGTATTTGGCCGCGTGCAAATCCCGCAAGGCGATATAGATTTTGGTAAGAAAAATGCGATTAATAGTCGAATTTTAGCAATGGGGGCGCAAAAATATAACAATCGTGGTGCAGTTTATTTATATGATACACAAAATCTGCCAAATTATGCATTGCCCGCAACACCTGTCTCTGCCCAATGGAAACAGTTGCAAAAATTAACCTCAAATAACAATGCGCTCAATGGGAATTATGGCAAGACACTTTCGACACAGGGGAACACTTTAGTGGTAGGTGCGCCATTGGAGGATAAAGGGGTATTAACGCAAACGGGTGCGGCTTATATTTATGAGCAAGTGGGGGGGACATGGGCATTGAAGCAAACTTTGTATGCGCCAACCCCTACTTCTGGAGATCGCTTTGGCGAAGCAGTCTCGGTTGAAGGCAACTATTTGGCAATTGGCGCGCCGGGAACAAAGTTAATTGGTAGTGGGTTACCTTACCCAAGCGCCCCCTCAACATATATTGTGACTGGTACAGTTTATGGGCAAGTATATTTATACCAGCGCCAGGCTGAATCTTGGACATTTATACGAACAATTAATTTTCTTTCTCCACCGATTTCCGTATATAAGTATCAAGGCCCACCTAGCCCTTATTGGGCAACTAATTTTGGTTATAAGCTCAAATTAAATAATGGTGAGTTGTGGATCAGCTCAGATGAGTTTTTTGGAACAATATATCGTGCTCGTAAAGTGTCAGACAATTGGTTGGTTAGTATATTTTCTCAAGGGGTGCGATATGATAATCCAGGTGATGCTAGTGTGATTGTTGTAAGTAAAATCACCGACTTCGATGTGAATAACTCACGCTTAATCGTCAGCTTAGAAGATCAAATATGGGATTATCGGTTGATTGATGGCAATTGGGTTAAAGAATTTGAGGCGCTTGCAATTACCCCCTTTGTGTCGGTTGATCAAGAAGATGTCACTTACGTGAATGACTTTTATGTCAATGACAAGCGGGTTGGGTTGATCCAAGCAACACAAATTCATCGTTTGCCCCTAGTCAATTATGGACGGTTGTTTAACTCATTGTATGTTAGTGGTGCGCCAGCGGGGGAGCAAGCTTCGGTGTATGTTTATCGGCGCAATGTCAACAACATAAACCCCGAGGGCAAATTGATTGCAAGTGATATTCCTGAAACAGACGAATTTGGGAGTGTGATTGGAGGTAACGCAACTCAAATTATGATCGGTGTCCCCAAGCACGATAGCAATGGCGTTACCGATAGCGGCGCAGTCTACATCTTCACCAATCAACCCAGCACCCCCAATACCCCAACCCCCACACCCACCCCAATAACGCCTACCCCACCACTATCCACCTGCGCCGCCAACCTACTCACCAACCCCAACTTTAGCACCGACCTGAGCGACTGGAACCGCTGGGACAACACCAGCAGCGTCGTGAACGGCAAATTGCAAATTGTCGGCGCGGGCGGCATCGGGCAGCACAAAGCAGCCAGCGCCGGGCAAGCCTACACCCTCAAAGCCACCTCCGGCAGCGGCGGCAACGCCACCCTCGGCATCAATTTCTACGATGCTGGCTGGAACTTGCTCAACCGGGCCACAACCGACGCGGGCGGCAACAACAGCCCGCGAACGGTTCAAGCCCCCGCCCCCGCCAACACCGCCCTCGTCGAGGCATGGGTGTGGAATAGCAGCGGCACACTTAGCGCCGATGACTTCTGTCTGACCAGCAACAGTGGCAACGCCACCACGACCCCAACGCCCACACCTACGGCTACATCGGTTGGCCCAAGCGCTACGCCCACACTCACCAGCACGCCACAACCCAGCACTTGCACCGCCAACGCCCTCGGCAATGGCGGGTTCGAGAGCGATTTTGCAAGTTGGAGCCGTTGGGACAGCAGCACCAGCATCGGCAGCGACGCGAAGGTGGGTGGCAAAGCCTTGCGCATCGGCCCCAGCGCGGGCGGCATCGGCCAGCACGTCAGCGTCACAGCGGGGGCAAATCTCAGCCTGAGCGCATGGTCGAAGCTGGCGAATAGCGGCAGCGGTGGGCGCATTGGCCTAACATTTTTCAACAGCCAGTGGCAGCAAGTGGGCAGCAACATCTACGCAGATGTAAGCAGCACTGGCTACACCCGCCACGATCTGAGCGCCACCGTGCCAGCGAACGCAAGCCTCGCACAAGTATGGGCCTACAAGAGTGGCAGTGGCGATCAATGGCTAGACGACGTATGTTTGCAGGGCGCATCGGCGGCGGCGGGCGCGCCTAATGCCCGCATGGTATCACCCGGTCGCTGGGTGACGACAGCGGACAACGCCAGCCACGCTGTTTATCTGCCGTTGGCTTTGCGCAAGTAAGATTCCTAATCTTTAGAACTTACGCAGATAATCTCTCACAAAGCACACAAAGTTATCTTTTTTATTATTTTCTTTGTGATCTTCGTGTTCTTTGTGAGAGATTCAAATTCATTAACTGCCAAGCGCGTAAGTCCTAATCTTTACTTTTATCGTCGGGCATACGACGGCAAATTGTCACGCTATTTTTAGATGCTGGGTGTAGAATGAACTTGGAGGTCATTCTATGAGACAAGTTTTCTATCGGGCAGCCGCATTTACGGCGCTGCTGTCGCTCGGCGTGATTGGCAGTGTGACGGCGGTGGCATTGAGCGCCACACCGCCGCCTGTCGGTCAGCCATCGCCAAGGCCGACCATTAACCCCCTCCCAATTGGCAATTATGTATTAAGCAGCACCTTGCCCAGCGCCCCAGCCCGCGCGGCAGTGTTGAATGTTCAAACACCCATTGACTATAGCAACGAAGCATTACGCGCCTTGGCCCAACAGTTGCGGCTAAAGCCAGAGCTTTATCGCCCCGAACTTCCATTCGCCCCACCCGCCAGCATGACGCACACCCACGTTTTGCCCATTATGGCCTTGGGCGACAGGCGTGAAATGACAGTGGACGGGCCGATGCTGAGTTTTAGCGACACCAGCGGTCAAGGGCCATTTGGCGCGGGGTATCATGCCCCTAAACCAAACGCCACACCGATCACGTTTGAGAACGCCAGCAACATTGCCGAAGCCTACCTAAAAACACAAGGATTGCTCAATTTTAATTATCGAATCGAGCTGCCCGCAAGCAGCCCAAACCCAATTGAAAGTGATGTATTGGTGCAATTTACCCCGCTTATTGCTGGGCAATACCCTTTGGTGCATATACACGCGGGGGCGATGGTGCAAGTAAGCAACGACGGAAAGGTGCGTAATTTTTGGTTGGGGCAAGTGCCCACATTCACCCAAGAACCCAGTGTGGCGCTGCTAAGCGCACAAGAGGCGTGGCAACGGGTGATGGCGGGTCAAGGCCAGCGCACAATTGTTGCCACCCAAACCAGCGGCAACCCATTATCAAGCACTTTACCCAACATCTGGCTACCCAACCCCGCCATCGGGCAGCGGCTCGATTGGGTCGGCCTGCCGATTTTGCTCAACCCAATTGAATGGCAAGGCAAGCCGCTGATGCGATTGGGCAATTTAATATTGGCCGATTATCCGGCGGCCTTGCTTAAAGATGTACGCAATATCTCATTGACCGCACCCGCGCCCCTACATATTTGGGGCACGTTGAATCAAGACAACAACGGCGCACCCACCCTTGCTGTTGAAAACTGGCGGCAAATAGATTTAACGAGCACTGTCCCTTATTTTGGTATTACGGTCGTCACCACCAATACGCAAGGTCTCCGCACCGTCAGCGTCGAGCGCATCCCAATCCCGGGGCTGCCAGAGTCGTTAAATAATAACGACTTGCCGCAACGGGTGGTGTTGCTCAATGCGCCGCCCAATCTGCCCAAAAACAAGTTTGTGCAAGTGATCGGGGTGTTATTGCCGCAAAAGCAAAATGAGGTAGCGGTGATGGCGTGGATGGCGGTGATTGAGGTGAATGTGGCAAATTTAACTCCGCCGCCATCACCTACGCCCGTCCCCATCGCGCCCCCCAGCAGCAATTTGGTTGCGGTGACCGATGTTCGGGGCTTTGAGCCAGTAGCAGCCATTTCGCCAACGCTGATCCCATTGCCCCTGCCGCCCGCCTCGCCAGAGCCAATTATGTTGGGCACGGTCACACCCGCGCCCGCGCCAACGCCACAACCCTCACCCTACAACATCGGCGACCGCGTCGAGGCCTTAGCGGGACGGGCACATGTGCAAATGAGCGAAAGTTTTGATGGTAAAAATCGCCGTGCCTATATTCAGATCGAAATTCAACCCGACCTGCCCCAATTGCCCAACCCATTTGGCGCGGCAGTGCCGGTGTATAGCTTGGTCGAAGGCGACAACAGCAGCAATTTTCAGGGGCTAGCCAAGATGGATGAATTGCGGGTTCGAGTGTGGGGGCGCTATATTGGGCAAAGCACAACCCCGTCAGCCCCCGCCCCCACCCTCAGGTCGTCGGGGGCAATTGAAATCGAGCGTTTTGAATTGGTCAACCCCGACGACGAGGTGCATTGGTGGATTGGCAGCATCATAACAACAACGCTTGAAAACCGCACAGTTGGGGTATTGCAAACCCGCGCCGGTGATCGTTTTATTTTGCGCTCTAGCC
>CAZLOF010000097.1:0-5935 GCA_964560745.1 uncultured Thermoflexus sp. | reverse complement strand
CAATATGACCCTTGGCAGGGCTATATTTATAGCGGCAAACAAGGGTTGGTCGAAGGGGTTTTAACCAACAAAGCCGTCGGCGAAATGCGTATTCTCGATGACATTCGCCGCACCTATTCATCGACCATCGAAAGCGCCACCCAACCCGCCGATTTGGCGGCGGTGCGGGTGACTGAGCGCCCGGCCGTCATACGCGAAGCCCAAAGCGACACATTATTTGTCACGCGGGTTGAATTGGTGTATCGACCAGAGGGCATCGGGCCGATGCCGTCGATGCCGCCGGTTGGGCAATTGCCCGCCAATATTGCGCCCCTGCATGGGCGGCTCGTTCCGGTTTGGCGATTTAGCGGCAAGACCAATCGTGGAGCCTTGGTTGAAATTATGCTTGATGCGGTGAAATAACAAATCCACCCCTAACCCCTCCCTTTGGGAGGGGTTAGGGGTAGGTCAATGGGCAAACTCCGTCATTTATTTTTGCGGGGCGGCCTTATCAATTCAAATAATGGCAAATAAATACAACTCGCCCAAAGATTACTTGGATGCAGCGAAAAACCCGGCAACCAGCGCGTCGGAGTTGGGAGTGTTGGCAAAGGCCGATTATGCCTTTGTCAAATTAGCCGTGATCGCCCACCCCAACGTCACCCCCAATATTTTGAGCACCTGTGCCCCCGCCAACCTGCAAAGCGCCGCCGAAAAAGAATTGGCGGCAGCACTGGCAAAACACCCCAAAACCCCGCGGGATGTGTTGCAAAAATTAACCGCTCAGATCATCAAACAACCCTTCGATGATTACATCTTTGAGGCAGCATTGGCGTTGTGTTGTCACCCCAACGCCCATTATCAAAATATTCATGATGTGATATGGTCGCCGCAGGCCAACTCAAAATTTCGCAATGAATTATGGAAACGCTGCCAACGCGAAGATGTGCGAGCCTTGCTCAAGCTGATTAAAGACAAAAATAACGCCCAAGCCCCAATCAGCCCCCCTGCCCCATCAGCCAAACCACCGCCCCAACCCAGCCCACCCGCGCCACAACTCGATGCCCGTTTATTTGGCTCGTGGACATGGTCAAGTGCTTCGTCATCGTCATTTGGCTATTCGATGATTTCGAGCGCGTCGGTGTCGGTGCATGAGACGTATGTGTTTATGCGCGATGGGCGCTTTATTCGCAGCACAGACAGTTTTGCCAGCCAAAGCAGCATGACCAATGCCGGTGCACTGACCTCGCAAATGGCTTTTGCACGCACCGATGTCGGGGATCGTGGACGCTGGCAGGTGCAAGGCCGTCGGTTACACCTCGATTGGGACGACAATATGACCTCTGATCTCGACTATTTCATCGCCAGCGATACGCTTGAGTTGCGTTTGTCGGGCGGCCCGCGCTATTATTTGAAGAATTGAGGACACACCCCAGAAATCGGGTTTCTTTCAGAAACCCGATTTCTATGGGTTTAACCAATAATGAAATTTAACCGCTATATTTGGGACCTTTGTTGTGAGCGTGAGCTGATTCAAAAACGGATTGCCGGACTTCATTCTTTGACACTTGAGAGGTGGGCTGAACATTATCGGTCTACATTGGAAGGCGATAACGATGTTTTTGATAATCCACTTTTCTACCCATTGCTCGATGAATGGCGAAATCCTGTTTGTATCACAATGGTAGAAGATGTCGTGTGGGCTGTGAGAGCCAAGCCTGTGCCACATGATTTTGAATCGGCAATGAATATTTATCGCCAATTGTTAAGCGAGGGAATTGAATGCCGTATTTTTGATGACAATGGCCAGGTAGTTGAAACCGAAATGCTGACGTGTGGCGATGCATGGCTTGCAGAAATTCACGCTATTTCGTTTGGCTTATTTCTAGTCTATCCGCAATTTTTTTGCCCGTATGGTTTTCGGGCGCAATTTCATATTTTTAGACGCATTTGTAATGAGTTTGATATTCCATTACCGGCTGAGTTGCCAATTCGAGCGCACCATAATGACCGTGCTCTTTTATACCTTACCCTCAATCAATCCTTACAAGAATTTAGGCAACGATTGGGGATGACCCCAGCCGAGTTATGTGTGTTTTTAGAATTTGCTTATGAGAAGATTGTCAGTGATGAATTAAATGACTGCAATATGCCTCTTCCTGAACCGATGAGAGTATGGTTTATGACGGCTGGAGCAGGCACAAAAGAAGATTTTGAGGTTTTAGATAATACAAGCTCTGGCGATCTATTTTGGCAAGCCAACTTGGCAACTAATCTAGGCGATATCTGTTTGATGTGGTGCGTTAAGCCGCGTAGTTATTTACACTCTATTTGGCGGGCTACAAGCGAAGGTTTTGCCGATCCTTTCTTTTGGGGATATAGTCTTGCTTGGATTGGACAACCAATCCAAATTCCACCAATTAAATTTTCTGAGATTGCAGCGCATCCTGTTTTGTCGCAAAAATCGATTGTGCGTGCTCATTTTCAGGGTTCGAGTGGCAAGTCATTTACAGCTGAAGAATATGAAGCAATTTTAGAGTTGATTTCTCAAAAAAACTTTGATACCTCTGTTTTGCCTAAGGTTCAAAAACGACTTACTAGCCAAATAGATGGCTTGGAGAATGAAAGGGATGTCGAATTAAAACTGGTTGAGCCTTTATTGAAAGATCTTGGCTATACCGATGCGCAATGGCGCAGACAATTACCAATTCGGATGGGGCGAGGAACAGCTTATTACCCCGATTATGTGTTTAATCTGCAATCATTTATGCGGGGCGAAGAAAAAGCTGACATGGTGCTCGAGGCAAAATTTCGACTTGCAAATAAGAACCAGTTAGAAGAAGCGTATTTACAGGCAAAATCATATGCGCTAAGGCTACAAGCCAAAATTATTGTGCTTGCTGCGTTGGAAGGGGTTTGGATATACGTGTCTGACAGGTCTGGGTTTGTTATGAAACCTAAAATCGAGAAAACATGGGATGAACTAAAACAAGCTGAACACTTTAGCCAAATCAAACAGCTTATTGGTGCCAATGTCATCATTGCCTAGTGAACCGTCTTCAAATAAAAATAGACGGCATTGAGTAAAATCATTGACATGGCCCATCTCACCCATATCACCCTCCCCAACTTCGGCAAGGCCGAGCAACAACCCGCCATTCCAAATGACATTTACCAGCATCGTATGGCGAAGCTGACGGCATTACTACAAAAACATCAGCTTGATGTGGCGCTGGTTTACGCCGACCGCGAACATTTTGCCAATTTGCAGTATCTAACAGGCTTTGACCCACGATTTGAAGAAGCCTTGTTTTTGATTGACCAAACAGGGCAAAAATTGCTGTTGGTGGGCAATGAATGTATGGGCTATTTGCCCGACCCTGCGCTGGGGATTACGGTTGAGATGTTTCAAGAACTCAGTTTGCTGGGGCAGCCACGCGGTGCATCACGCCCGCTGCGCCATATTTTTAGTGAATTTGGCATTGCCACAGGCAAACGTATCGGCTGTATCGGCTGGAAATATTTTGCCCAAAACGCAGGGCAAGATTTAATCGAAGGCGGCGCTCAAGCCATTGAAATACCGGCTTATCTGGTCGATTTACTCCGCAATCTCAGCGGCAGCCCGGCCAATGTCGTCAACGCCACCGCGTTGCTGATGAACCCAGTCGATGGCTTGCGCATTTTCAACGAGGCCGAGCAAATTGCCTTGTGCGAATATGCCTCAACCCGCACCTCCGAAGCCATACTCGACCTGTTGAAGGCGTTGCAAATTGGAGGCAGCGAAAGCACCCTTGAGCGCCATTTGGCGGGCGATGGCTTGCCGCTATCGTGCCACCGTATGATCAGCTTTGGCGAAAAAGCGCGACGCGGCCTCTCTAGCCCATCGCAAAACCAAGCCAAATTGGGCGACCCATTTAGCACCGCCTTTGGCCTAACCGGTGCGCTCACCTGCCGCGCTGGGGCCATTGCCGCCAGCGCCGCCGATTTGCCCAAACACACCCGCCATTTTTACCCGGCCTTGGCCCATAATTATTTTGATGTTGTCACGACCTGGTATGAGCACATTCAGGTCGGGGCCAACGGCGGGCAAGTCTTTGCCGCCGTTGAGCAAAAGCGCGATGCGGCTTTGTATGATTTTGCGGTCAACCCCGGTCATTATTTGCATTTAGACGAATGGGTGCATTCGCCCTTTTTCGCCGATAGCGATATTGTGTTGCAATCGGGCGTGCTGCTGCAAATGGACATCATCCCCATCTCACGTGGACCGTTTTGTTATATCAACGCCGAAGACGGCGTGCTATTGGCCGATGCCAGCCTGCGCGACCAACTTCACGCACAACACCCCGCCATGTGGGCGCGTATGCAACAACGTCGCCACTTCATGCAAGGCACCCTCGGCATTCAACTGCACGAGTCCGTGCTCCCACTCAGCAACATCCCCGCGTGGCTCCCACCTTATGCGCTCGATCTGTCGCAAGCGTTGAAGAAATGAGTGAATGAGCGAATTAATCACTCATTCGCTCATTCATCCATTCACTCATTCAATACAAATCGGTTGGCAAACGCGGGCGTGGGGTGAGCGAGATAAGACAACCAGCCACCCAGCTCGGCCAAGGCTTGCCATATGGCCCGCTCATGTCCTCCCACAAAATATCATGAATTTCGGCCTTGAGCGGGGTATTCAGAATGTAACGCAGCACCTGCCCCATGTCGCGCCCATCGCTTTTGGCGCTGACACAATGTTGGTTAAAGCCCCAATAATCGCCCGCGCCCAACATGGCAAACCCCGCCTCAACCGTTGCACGGCACAATTCTAGGCCGCCTTCGTTCGGGGCCTTGCTGGCCTCGACACTATCACCATAAGCCAAACCATGATGAAATGGATCAGCCGTGCCGACCACCACAGCACCATCAGCCACAATTTGTTGCAGCTCGGCAATGCCCGGCAAAATATGAGGCCGCCCCCCCGCAAGATACGGGTAACGCACAATCAATTCTGGCACTGGCAACCCCGCCTCGCGGCGACGTGCCGCCTCAAAATGCCACAAATGCTCAAACGAGATCATCGAAAACTCGGTTTGCCAATGGGTTAAACCAGCCAGCCCAGCCCCTTGTGTGCCCCACGTCGGCTCTTGGGTGATGTCGGCCCCATTCGCCACCCGCACCCGCGCCGTTTGCAACTCGTCGAAACGGGCATGTAACACCCCAATCCCCAACACGGTTTTGGCCCCGCTATTCATGCACGCATGAACGGTGGCAGCATAATGACTGCCGCATTGATGAATGTTGAAATGCGGGAAAATAATCGCCCCACGATCCTTCAGCACCTGCGCCAAATCCCATTTGCGCCCGCTTTCCATCACAGCCGCTAATTCAGCCGCGCTCATGGCTTCGTTGTGCTGTTTCGTTAAAGTATAAAAATCAGGGAGATCTGTTCTTAGTGACATAGTTAGTTAATAGTGATAGTAGATAGTGATAGTAGGTATACAAAGCAAAGATAAAACCTCATTTTTATGCCTTTCAGGTTAAAATTTAAGTTGACGGAGTTACATATTATAACTACAATTTAGGCTGTGAAATTTGAATGGGACGAAGACAAGCGGCAAATCAATAAAGAAAAGCATGGCATTGATTTTGCAGATTTGGATCTGGTTTTTGCTGGTTTGACGATTACAACCGAAGATACTCGTGAAGATTACGGCGAAATTCGATATATTACTTTCGGTTTGTTAATGAATCGGGTCATTCAAATTGTGCATACGGAGCGCGGGGAGCATCTTCGAATTATCTCGGCGCGAAAGGCAACTAAAAATGAAACAAGGCAATTTATCGCGGATTTTGGGGAGTGATTTGGCAAGACTCGATGCCATGACCGATGAAGACATCGACTTGTCGGACAGCCCCGAAGTAACACCTGAAATGTTTGCCAAGGCCATTGTTCGGCGTGGGCTAAAAC
>CAZLOF010000096.1:0-10860 GCA_964560745.1 uncultured Thermoflexus sp. | reverse complement strand
GTGCTCACACATTCTCTGGCAAAGTGACCTGTGGCCCCGGTTTGCGCTTGGGTTCAGTGGCGCTTGCCCCCTTAACCCTAACCGTGCCAGCCGCGGCAACCCCAGCCCCAACAGCGGCGGCTCCTGCGCCAACCGCCGTGCCGCCGACTGCTGTCCCAACCGTAGCACCGACTGTTGCGCCAACGACAGCCCCAACTGTTGCCCCAACAGCAGCGCCAGCCACTGCACCCACAACCATAGACGCGGTGGGGGCGGCTGGTGTGGTTGCTGGTGGTCAGATTACGGGTAAAGCTGAAAAGAATTGTGAACTGACCATTTTTAATGGCAGCACTGAATTGGGCAAAGCCACTGCCGATGCGACAGGCATTTGGAAGTTTATTTTGCCTGCAACCCTTAAAGCCGGTGACTATAGCTTAAAGGCGGCTTGCGCCAAGAGCGAGTCATCTGTTTTGTCGGTGAAAGTGAGTGAGCCAACACCAGCCGTTGCCACAACAATTGACCCAGTAACGGGTAATGCCATCGTGTTTGGTGGCAAGTTGACCGGTAAATCGGCCAAAGATTGTGATGTGGCGATTTTGGATGGTAGCACCGAGATTGGTAAGGCGAAGTCAGATACAGCAGGTGTGTGGTCATTTACATTGCCCACCACATTGAGCGCAGGCGAGCATAGCTTTAAGGCGATTTGTAAACCAAGCGAATCGGCGGCGGCTGTGTTGCGTGTGGTCGCTTTGTTGCCAGTAACAGGCGATAGTGAGTAATTTTTGTCTTTAGACAAAACGTAATAACAGGTTTTCGCCAAAAACACTATCCGCCTATCCCCTACGGGGATAGGCGGATAGTGTTTTTGGCATTACGTCTTTTTAAATTGTCCTTGTTTATTGAGAACACAGGCAATCGCTTACAAACGCACAAGCTGTTTGCCTAAATTTGCACCCTTTAACATGCCGATAAACGCCGTTGGCGCATTTTCTAACCCTTCGGCGATGGTTTCATGGGTCTTGATGCGCCCAGCCAAGATGTGCCCAGCCAACGTTTGCACAGCTTGCGCCCAAATTGCCATAAAGTCGGTGACAATAAAGCCCTGAATCTTGATGCGCTTGCTTAAAATGGCGACAAAATTACGCACCCCATAAGGTTCGGTGGCGTTGTAATCTGAAATAAGGCCGCACACAGGCATCCGCGAGAAATTATTCATGCGGGTTAGCACAGCATCTAAAATTGCCCCGCCTACATTTTCAAAATAAACATCGACCCCATTGGGGGTGGCGGCTTTGAGTTGAGCGCGAAATTCGGGTGATTTGTAATCGACACACGCATCGAATCCCAATTGGTCACACACATAGGCACATTTTTCTGGCCCCCCGGCAATACCAACAGCGCGACAGCCATGCAGTTTTGCCAATTGCCCCACCACACTGCCGACTGCACCGGCGGCTGCCGACACCAGCACGGTCTCTCCGGCTTTGGGTTGCCCAATTTCAAATAAACCAGCGTAGGCGGTTACACCCGGCATCCCGGCTGCCCCCAACCATGCACTGAGCGGAATGGGGCTAGGATTAGATTTGCTACCGACTTTTTGCAATCCGCGCCCATCAGATAGGCCATAGGTTTGCCAGCCTAACATGCCGACCACTTGATCGCCAACGGCAAATTTAGAGTGCTGTGATTCAATCACCTCACCCACTGTACCACCAACCATGACTTCACCTAACTTGGCTGGCTCGGCATATGATTTTGCATCATTCATACGCCCACGCATGTAGGGGTCGAGCGACAAAAACTGATTTTTGATTAACACCTGCCCCGTTGCGACAGTAGGGATGGGGGTTTGAACCAGTTCAAAATCATCGGGAGTAACCCATCCTGTGGGTCGTCGTTTGAGAAGGATTTGATTGTTGTTAAAACTTAACATGAAATACACACTCATTTTACAGCCACAAGATAAGCTGGCAACCATGAACGACGAAACAAAATCGCCTCAAATTAAAAGCAAGTCAACTATGAAAAACCGTATTGCTTTGGCAAAAACCAGTTTAACTATTGGGTCAATCTTGGCCTTATTGGGTGGATGGGTCGCGCTCGCTAAAACAGAACCGTCAGTGATTAGCGCCCCTGTTGAAGCCACGGCAAACCAGCCGAGTGCGGCGGTGCAACCCCAATCCAATGCGCGTAATCGTCCGGGTGCGCCACAAGCGCCAACAGTTCAAGTATTGCCGACTCGCCCTTCTGTGAGCAGTGGTCAAGCCAATACCCAGCCTAAGTATTCTCAGCCTGAGTATTCTCAGCCTGAGTATTCTCAGCCTAAGTATTCTCAGCCTGAGTATTCTCAGCCTGAGGCTGCGCGTAGCAGTGTGGTGGCGACACCATTGCCTCAAGCCACCCAAGCTGCACGACCAACCGCAGTCGCGCCTACGGCTACGCCTCGTGCGGCTGTCGCGGCACAGCCCGCGCCACAAGCGCGAGCGCAATCAAGCCAACGCCCTGCCCCATCGACGCGCACACGCTCGTCACGCTAAATCATGCCTAAATGTTATTTTCGCGCCATGAATTGCGAAATGCTGGCTCTTGTAGAAGCCCAAGCTGATGATCAAAGCGTTGCGCCACCCGACCTTAATCGGGTGTTGAGTACCGTGCCAAGCTGGTTTGAAGCTTGGGAACAAACACTCAGTCGGTTTCGCCCAGAGAGCGAATTGCGGCGTTTGAACACAAACACTCAAGGCAATATGATGCCCGTCAGCGACATATTGTGCGAGGTATTGGCGGCGGCGTTAGATGCCGCGATGGATACCGATGGGATTGTGACACCCACCGTCATCGACGCGCTGGAATACGCAGGCTATGCCAATAGTTTCGAGACCATTCACCTAGAATCAGCTTCGATGCCAACGATGTCGATATGGGCCGATGCACCCAAAATGCCGCAACGTTGGCGCGAAATTAAATTAAACCGTGTTGAACGATGTGTGTATCTGCCCAAAGGGGTGCGGCTCGATGTGGGTGGTGTGGCAAAAGGCTGGGCTGCCGATCAAGCCGCACAGCGGTTATGCGCCTATGGCGCGGCGTTGGTTGATGCCGGAGGCGATGTTGCTGTGCGCCAATGTGACGACGGCACTCGCCGCGACCATGCTGCGCCGCACCCTTTTGCAATCGGCATTGCCAATCCCTTTGACCCAACAAATGACCTTGAGTTATTGCGGTTGACCGAAGGCGGGGTTGCAACTTCGGGGCGCGATTATCGGCGTTGGCAACGTGCTGGGCAATCGATGCATCATCTCATCGACCCACGCACCGGCACACCGGCCCAAACCGATATTTTGAGCGCCACCGTGATTGCCCCAAGTGCGCAACAAGCCGATATTGCCGCCAAGGTTTGGCTTATTTTGGGCAGCGCAAACGGCACACAATGGCTTGAGTCTCAGCCACAATTGGCCGGTTTGGCAGTCTTAGAAGACGGCACAATCGTGCGGTCTGCTAAATTTAATCAATATGTTTGGCCGTAACACTGCCCCAAAAGGCATCAATGACCAAATACAACACAACTATGAATATTACATCTGAAAAAATAATTGTTGCAGATTTAAAACCTGCGATTTCTTTGCGATGGGTGGCTATTAGCATTATGACGCTGATTACGCTGATCTTATTCGCTACCTCTTTGCCCATTATCAGCAAAACCTTGGTGGGCACGCAACCCAAAGCCTATTGGTATTTATCACGCGCCAGTTCGTTTGTGGGTTTTGGGTTAATTACATTGTCGATGTTTTTTGGCTTGTCGATTAGCAGCAAGGTAAAAGGCATAGAAGGAATGGGGCGGATGGGTTGGTTTGAATTACATCAACACAGCAGCTTGCTTGGGTTGGCCTTTATTGTTATGCATGTGCTCATTTTATTAGGCGATCAATATTTACATTTTACGTTGGCCCAATTATTTGTGCCCTTTGCTAGCCTAAACTACGAGCCATTTTGGGTAGGGGTGGGGCAAATTGGGTTTTATGTGCTGCTGCTGGTCACGCTTAGCTTTTATGCCCGCCCACGCATTGGGCATGGCACTTGGCGAATCATTCATTACGCCAGCTTTGGGCTATATTGGCTTATTGTGCTCCATGCGCTGATGAGTGGCAGCGACAGCAAAACCCTAATTGCCAGCGCCGTGCTTGCCCTTAGCAGTTTTGGGGTGGTTGGGTTTACGATCTATCGAGTGTTGGCATCACTGGCGGCAAAACCTAATGCCATTCAGAAAAAATAAATCTCCGATTTTTCGCTGAACAACTTAAATAAGATCGATTACGGCTTGCATATCGGGCGGGATTGCGGCTTGATAAGTGACAATTTGGCCGTTGCTTGGCAGGCGAAAAGACAATTGGTAGGCATGTAATAGGTGGCGCGGTGCTAATTGTTTGCTAAGCGGATGATTTTTAATGGCGCTGCCGCCATAAACGGCATCGCCGACAATTGGAAAACCCATTGACGCAAAATGCACCCGCAATTGATGGGTGCGCCCGGTGCGGGGGTACGCTTCAACCAGCGACAGGCTTGGGTTTGCGTTTGCATTTGGGGCAGCAATGAAGCGATATTCGGTCATGGCTTCGCGCCCATCAGGCACAATTGCCATGCGTTGGCGGTGGTGCGGGTCGCGCCCAATCGGTTTGTTGATGAGGCCACGCGGCGGTTGAATATTGCCGAGTAACACAGCAATATAGGTTTTATGCACCTCGCGGGCCTTGAATTGGGCTTGTAGCGCAATTTGGGCTTGGGCGTTTTTGGCCATCATCATCACGCCGCTGGTTTCTTTGTCTAACCGATGCACAATACCCGGGCGCTCGGCATCACCGACATCGGCAATGTCGGGGGCGTGAGCCAACACGGCGTTGACCAAAGTGCCGCTGGTGTTGCCAACCCCCGGGTGCACCACCATACCCGCCGCTTTGTTGATGATCAAGACATCCGCATCTTCATACAAAATGTCAAGCGGGATGGCCTCTGGCATTGGCTGCGGGTCGGGCTGAGTGGGGAGTTGGCTAAGGGTAATGGTATCGCCAACGGCAACGGCATGCTTTGCCGGGCGCACCACCCCATTCACCGACACCGCGCCTTGCTCAATGAGTTTTTGGGCAGCATTGCGGCTAAGGTCGGGCACAAGCGCCACCACAACCCTGTCGAGCCGGTCGGCAATTGGGCTGCGATACATCATCGGGTAACTAGACGCTCCATCTCGCTCAGATTGGCTTCAATCGCCCGCACCAATGCAAATTGATTGCGGGTGCGGTCTAAATTATGCTGAGCATAGCGGGTTTTGTAATAGCTATCGCCTTGCAAATAATCGGTCAAAAAGCGAATGCCTTGTTCGAGCGTGATGAGTTTGCCACCAAAGGCCAAACTGTGCTTTTCGGCATCGCTCAGGCTATCGCCAGCGCTTGCCAAATAACCTTGGGCCAAGGCTTTAAACAAATCCATACGAATATCGACACGGCTGATATCGGCCTCGTCTTCGATGACGGTGGTGGCCGCGGTGCGCACCATATCACCAAAATCATAGGCCACCAAACCCGGCATTACTGTATCTAAATCAACCACGCATAATGGCTCGCCCGTCGCCACATCAAACAACACATTGTTAATTTTGGTGTCATTATGTGTTACACGCAGCGGCAAACGACCTAACGCTTGCAGATCGAGCAATAAGCCGGTGTCGGCTTCGTGTGCCAATGCAAATTCAATTTCGGGCCGCACCACATCAACCCGCGCATGGCTGTCAGCATCAATAGCGCGAATGAGGGCTTGAAACCGGTTGCGAGTGTGATGAAAACCCGGGATGGTCTCGGCCAATTGTTGGGCGGGCAAAGCCGCCAAATGTTGCTGAAATTGCCCAAAGGCCTTGGCGGCTAAATAGGCTTGCTGCGGAGTTTCGATGACATCGACGGTATAGGTGTCATCGATAAAATGAAACATGCGCCACACATTGCCATCTTGATCAATAGCATACGTTTTGCCATCACGAGCAGGCAAAAGTTGGGGGCATTTTCGGGCCAATTGGGTTACCCCTTGGGTGTGTAACACCTGCCACCAATGGCTTAACACATGCTCAATATTTGACATCACCGCCAATGGCTGTTTAAACACATGATGGTTGATACGTTGCAAAATATAAGCTGGCTGTGTTTGCGCATGTGAATTGGCCGTAGCACAGCGAATGAGAAATGTGTCATTGATATGCCCATTGCCGTAAGGCTGAAAATTACTTATTTTGTCTTGCAAGGCAAACAAACGACAAATTGAAAGAATGTCAAAGTTGTTGGTCAACTGCGTCATGGCTTATATTGTCTCGCATTAGGACGGGGCGCAAAAAATGCCAGCATCAAGATGCTGGCATTTTTGTGCTGGTTAGTTGATTGGTGACTCACAAATCAACCAATCAACCAAAATTAGCGGTTTGCGCGTAAAACAACAGGCAAAAATACCCGTTGCACCCGAGTGCCACTCATGGCATAGTCATTTTGTGTGCCGCCTAATTCAATTTCACGTAGCCAATACGTATAGGTTTTGTTCGCTGCGGCACTACTATCTAGCACTTCGTAATTGCCGCCATTCGGGCCTTTGGCGGCAATCAATTGCGGGGTAATACGGGTCGCATTTCCGGGAATAACCGGGGCATTTGATTTCCCCTCGACCCGATAGATATAAAAACCACTGGTGTCGTCTTCGCGTATGGTTGTCCACTTGATCAACATACCGGCATTGGTGCGCTCGGCGCTAAAGCCAGACAATTGCACAACGGTGGGTGCCCCCTGCACTTGCACCACTGCGCTATTCGAAGCTACCGCCGGAAATTCTACGCCCGATTCTGTGATTGAACCGACCCATGTTGCGTTGTTGATGACGGGGGCATCCGCCACATACATTTCGTGAGTTAGCGACACGGTTTCGCCCGGCCTCAGGGTGTAATTGAAATCGACCAATAGCGGGCCATGAATGTCATCGCTGACATTATGAAAATTGAGGGTATTCGTGCCGGTATTGGTGGCGGTATAACAAAAGTAGACAATCGCCCCTTGTGACACGGTGATTTCATCACTGGCCCCACATGCATTTTCATCGGCATTGGTGCCAACCGTTACCCGCAATGTAATGACCGAATCATGAGGTGCACTTGCGACGCTTGGGTGCGATATATTTTTGGTTGGGAACTTTACGAGGGCCTGCGCCGAAGCACTGCTCGCTAAGATCAAGCCGGAGGTAACGATAAGGGATGAGGCGAACCGAACCCAATCCCCCATTTGGCGTATTTTGCTGTGTAGCATACTGCAATGTCTCCTTTATTATGTATTGTGCAATGTTTTATATGCGCATTAGGTTAATTCTTAATGATTATTAAGAGATATAACGTTTACTAGATAATCATTAAAGTTGACTCTAAGTATATCAAACAGTTGCACGGATTCGTGTGTGATTGGTATAATTTTATTCTCAGTAAGTAGATGTAAAATTTGATTGAAAGATAAATATTGGGGAGTCCATAGAATTGGGCTGAGAGGGTGCTATTTCTGCACCGACCCAGCACTCATTGTATGAGTGCATACCTGATCTGGATCATGCCAGCGTAGGGAAGCAGCGAAGATATTGTAAAAAGTCGCCTATCCTTGCGTGGGCGATTTTTTATATGAAAATAGAACACAGTAGTCTCATAATTTTTAGTTCGTTTCTCGTTGCTTGTAGCGCTAGCATACCTGCGCCAACCCCAACCTCAGTTGTTACGCCTGTGCCGCCACCAACAGCAACAGCACCTCGCCCAACATCTGCCCCAGTGGTTATTCCGGCTGTGTCATCAAATGTGTCGCCGATTGCGCCACCGACCGTCGCCTCAGCCCTTGCATCACCATTATTGCCAACTGTGGCGGCCAATTTGCCCGCCCCACCTCAATTTAATGGCAAAACGCTTACCGTTGTCACGCATGATAGCTTTAGCCTAAACCCCAAACTGATCGCGGGTTTTGAGCGCCAAACAGGGGCCAAGGTCAACATCCTTAAATCGGGTGATGCGGGTGCAATGCTCAACAAAGTCATTTTAAGCAAAGGCAGCCCGTTGGGCGATGTGGTTTTTGGCATTGATAACACATTTTTGAGCCGTGCCATTGATGCCAATATTTTTGAGGCCTATGCCCCCAAAGGCGTTGAGGGCATCTCGACTGAATTACGCCTCGATAAAGACAATCGGCTCATTCCCATCGACTTTGGCTATGTCAATATTAACTATGACTTGCAATATTTCAAAACCAAAGGGTTAGCATTGCCCCAGTCATTGCGCGACCTCACCAAACCCGAATATAAAGGCAAATTGGTGGTGCAAAACCCAGCCACATCATCACCCGGCTTGGCATTTGTCATCGCTACTATCGCCACCTTTGGCGAAAGCGGCAATTACACATGGAAAGATTTTTGGCGCGATCTGCGCAAAAATGAAGTGATTGTGACCAGTGGTTGGGATCAAGCATATTATGAACGGTTTAGTGGGAGCAGCGGCAAAGGGGACGCACCGATGGTGGTGAGTTATTCAACCAGCCCTGCTGCTGAAGTATTCTATAGCGAAGGCGCGATTAAAGAGCCACCCACTGGCAATATTTTGCCAGCCAAGGGGGTTTTTCGGCAAATTGAATTTGCCGGCGTGGTAAAGGGGGCGAAAGAACCAGCCTTGGCCAAGGTCTGGATGGATTATTTGTTGACTTCAGTGGTGCAAGAAGACTTGGCCCCAAGCATGGCGGTTTACCCTGCCGTTAATGCAGCTAAATTGGACGAGGTCTTTGCGAAATATGCCCCAAATGTGAAAGAACCAGCCGATATTGCCCCAGATGTCATTGCCAAAAATCGCGAAAAATGGATTCAGGAGTGGACACAAGTAGTGTTGCGTTAATTTAATAAGTGGTAAAGGTTTTCGCCAAAATGACGCCCCCTCCTTCAAATGTAGCTTGAAAGAGGGATCGTCATTTGGGCAAAAACCGCATTTCTAAGCCTTTCTTAGTATCTCAAATTACCCTGTGTTACGTTTGTTGGTGCGTGCTCTCCCGTTGGCTTATTTAGGGTTGTTTTATTTCTACCCACTGTTTATTATTTTTCGCCTCAGTTTTGCCCCAAACGATACCATTGACCTTTCGGCCTTTGTCGAACTTGTGACCGATGACTATTATCGGCGCATACTATGGTTTAGCACATGGCAAGCAACAGTATCGACCATTTTGACGCTGTTGATTGCGTTACCCGCCGCCTATCTATTTGCCCGCTATCATTTTCGCGGCAAAACGTTATTACGCGCGATTGCAAGTGTGCCGTTTGTGTTACCGGCTTTGGTGGTTGCCAGTGCCTTTAGCGCCTTGTTTGGCCCACGCAGCCAAGGCTTATGGTTAATGTTGTTGGCGCATGTGTTTTACAACTATACGCTGGTGTTGCGCATCGTAAGCGGTTTTTGGGCCAACCTCGACCCGCAATTAACCCAAGCCGCCGCGGTGTTAGGCGCAAATGGGCGGCGCACGTGGCGCGAAATCACCTTGCCGTTATTGATGCCATCAATTGGCGCATCGGCATTGCTGGTATTTACATTTTGTTTTGGGGCATTTGGCAGCGTACTTTTATTGGCCGGCCCGCGTTATGCCACCCTCGAAGTTGAAATTTATACCCAAGCCACCAGTTTTCTCAATTTGCCGATTGCGGCGGCCTTGTCATTGTTACAAATGAGCGCCACCTTGTTGCTAACGATGCTTTACAACCGCGTTCAAACGCGCACCGCCGCGCTCAATTTGCGGGCCGCCCATGGTATTCAACAACCAGTGCGTGGCTGGGTGCGTTGGCTGTGGCTTGGGGTCATTACAAGTCTTGCCCTATTAATTGTGGCCCCCTTGTTTGCATTGGTTTTACGCGCCATTGATGCCGCCAGTGTTTTGGGATGGGGGGCCTATGGCGCTTTGTTTAATCAATCCAGTAGTGCCTTGTTTGGGGTTGCGCCGATCGAAGCAGTGCGAAATTCGGTTATTTATGGCCTTGCGACGATTGTGTTGGCGCTTGGCATGGGCATTCCGGCGGCTTATTTGCTAAATGACAAAACAAACACACGGGCTATTTTTACAATTTTAGATACTATTTTTATGTTACCACTCGGCACATCGGCGGTGACTTTGGGGTTTGGCTATATTGTGGCCTTTGCCGAAGCCCCGTTGGCATGGCGTGCCGAGCCGTGGCTGCTGCCCTTTGCTCATGCCTTATTAGCATTGCCATTTGTGGTGCGCACCTTATCACCCACTTTGCACAGCATCGATTCGCGGCTGCGTGATGCGGCGCAGGTGATGGGCGCATCACCCCTGCGGGCTTGGCGCGAGATCGATTGGCCGATTTTGGCACGTGGCATTGCCGTTGCCGCCATTTTTGCCTTTACCATCTCAATTGGCGAATTTGGGGCAACGCTATTGCTCGGCCAGCCAAACTACCCAACCATGCCGGTTGTTATTTTTAGGTTTATGGGCTTGCCCGGCATTCGCAACTATGCGTTGTCACTGGCAATGAGTTGTATATTGATGTTGGTTACGGCTATATCGTTTATGGTTATCGAGCGTTTACGCATTAGCGATAGCGAATTTTGATTTATATGCTTCAAATTCAGCATATTTCTAAAACTTATGTCAACACCTCAGTATTAAATGATGTGAGTTTTGACGTGCCAAGTGACAGCATTGTCTGTTTGCTCGGCCCGTCTGGCAGCGGCAAATCGACCTTGTTGCGCATCATTGCGGGGTTAGAGGTGCAAAACAACGGTCATGTTTTGCTAGATGGCAAGATGATCGATGCGGTTCCAACCCACCAACGCGGTTTTGGCTTCAT